>CAXTTP010000062.1:7202-11885 GCA_964247195.1 uncultured Sphingomonadaceae bacterium | reverse complement strand
GTGCGGCTGCGGCGACTGTTGCGCGCCGCCGGCCAGCGCGGGATCGCCGTGGTGCGGGTGCACGAGGCTGGTATGCCGCTGTCGGCTAGCCTGGCCGCCGGCATCGCCGCGCTGCGCGGCGTCGAGCGCGACGCCTTCCTGTTCCTCGGCGACATGCCGCTTGTCGATCCCGCCGTGGCGACACGGCTGGCGCGCGCGCTGCGACCGGGCGTGACGGTGGCGCGGCCGAGGTATCGCGGCCAGCCCGGCCATCCGGTGCTGGTCCGCAATGTCCGCGCCGCCCGCCGGGGAAGCGGCGACGCAGGGTTTCGCAACGGTGCCGGCCAGACCGCTTGGCTGGAAGGCGGGCCCGGCTGCATCGCCGACATCGACTCGGCGACCGCGCTGGCGCTGACGCGCCGGCGTCACCGATGAACCGCATTCCGCCTCCATGCAGCTACCGGCAAGCGCGCCGTCGTTCTCGATCCGGTGTCTCGACGATCTGCAACATTTGCGTTCGGTCGCTTGTTGTCCCGCACACCTCCATCGAAGGGGGTCGGGCAGGGGGGAAGCATGAGCGGCATCGAAGACTTGGCGGGATGGATCGCGCCGATCGCGACGATGCTCGCGGCCATGATCACCGCCGCCAATCTCGGCTCGCGCGTGACGGGCTGGGGGTTTGTGGTGTTCCTGGTCGGCTCGATCGGCTGGGTTGCCGTCGCCGCGCTCAGTCACCAGCCGAATCTGCTTTGGTCCAACCTGTTCCTGAGCGTGGTCAACGTGGTCGGCATCTGGCGCTGGCTCGGCCGCCAGGCGAAGCTCGACGACGGCGCGAGAGCCGCCAGTGCGCGTAGCAAGAGCGCCGACGCGCCGACGCTGTTCCCGGCGGCGATGCTCCAGGATCAGGCGCTGGCAGGAGCGGGCGGCGAGACGATCGGCCGCGTCGCGGGCGCGATGGTTGAATGCGCGAGCGGGCGCGTCGCCTATGTCGTGGTTGGCGAGGGTGGCATGGCCGGCGTCGCCGAGAAGCTGCACATGCTCGGCTGGGACCAGCTCCGCGTCGCCGGCGACAGCTTGCGCTGCGACCTCTCCGCGGCTGCGCTGGCGGCGCTGCCACCGGTCGCTCCCGAACAATGGCCGGAACGCGCGCCTGCGGTTGATGGCTGAGCCGGCGCCGATAATCGTCGCGGCCCTGCTTGGGCCAAGCGATTTCGCCCATCTCGACGGCTTGCGGCGCGCGCACTTCCCGCCGCACCGCAACCGCCTGCCGGCGCACCTCACCCTCTTCCACCATCTCCCGCCCGGCATCGGCGAGGAACTCGATCGCCGGCTGCGACGCGAGACGCGTGGCATACCGGCGCCACAGGCGCGGATCACGGGGACGATGAGCCTCGGCGGAGGCGTCGCGATCCGAGTCGAGAGCGCGGGTCTCGGCGAGATCCGCGCCGGCCTCGCCGATGCATTTCGGGGGATGCTGGTGCCGCAGGACAGCGCCGGCTGGCGGCCGCACGTAACGATCCAGAACAAGGTGACGCCCGCCATCGCGCGCGCGACGCAAACGCTGCTGGAAGACGAAATCCGTCCGCGACCTCTCGCGATCGCCGGTCTCGCATCGTTCTTCTATCGCGGCGGGCCGTGGGAGCCGATCGGGCGCTATCCGTTCGGCTGACCAATCAGGCGGGCTCCGGCCTCAGTCGATCTGGCCGATCCCGTCGCAGCTCAGATCGAAGGCGGCGAGACCGGCGTCGAGATAGCCGGCAAGCATGGGCATATCGAGCAGCTGGTCGGTCGGGCTCTCGCCGCTGGTGTCGGCGGCTTCCTCCAGCGCATCCTCCCACTCGCTCGAATCATAGGTGCCGCGGCCGACCCAGGCCAGCGCGAGCACCTCGGCGATCTGGTCGTCGGCCAGATCGTCAAGCGCGGCGACCAACTCGGCCTGCACCGATTCGTTGGCCTCGTCCTCGATTACCGAGAGACCGTCGTCGGTATCCTGCGGGTCTTCCTCGTCGTCGGCCTCGATGCCCGGCACCTGCGCTTCCAGCTCGCGTGCGCGGACGATCAGGCGGCATACCGCCTCCAGCGAAACCGAAAGCTCCATCGCTCTTCTCCCTTGTCCGTGCGCGGTGATGCGAGCCCGGAAACGAGACTGGTGAGGCTCGGTTCCGCGCCGGGTCAGACGAGGCTCTTCAGCGGCACCTCCGGATCGGCGAGGGCAGCTACGGGTGGCGCCGCGCCGGCGGCTACGAGGGCACGGCCCTGGACATAATCCTTCGTCATGTTGACGCAGTCGAGCGCGATCACCCGCCCGTTGCGGAGGTAGACGAGCGAGAAGCTCCGTGTCGCCGGATCGCCGCGCAGGATCGCCTGGTCATGGCCGGTGGAGAGCCCGACAGTCTGTAGCCTGAGGTCATATTGGTTGGACCAGAACCACGGCACCGCATGATAGGGCTGGGCATCGCCGAGGATCGCCTTGGCGACGAGCGTCGCCTGGTCGTTGGCGTTCTGGACCGATTCGAGGCGGACATGGGCGCCTTCGGCGAAGGCGTTGGCGTGACGCGCGCAGTCGCCGATCGCATAGATGTCGGGCAGCGTCGTCCGGCAGAACTCGTCGACGTCGACGCCGTTGCCGCCGGCGGCCCCGGCAGCGAGCAGCGGCTCGACCGCCGGGACGATGCCGATGCCGACGATCACCATGTCGGCGGGCAGCACGGTATCGTCGGCGAGCCGTACGCCGGTGGCGCGGCCCCCGGCCTCCTCGATGCAGTCGACCGTCACGCCCAGTCGCACGTCGACGCCGTGGGCACGATGCTCGGCCTCGTAGAAGCGGGACAGCGGCTCCCCCGCGACGCGCGCGAGCACCCGGTCCATCGCCTCGAGCACCGTCACCGGCTTGCCGAGCTTGGTCAGCACGGCTGCCGCCTCGAGCCCGATATAGCCGCCGCCGATCACCACGACGCGTCGGGTCGCGGGGAGCTCGGCCATCATCCGGTCGACGTCGGCGCGGGTCCGCACGCCGTGCACGCCGACGAGGCCATGACCCTCGCAGCTCAGCCGCCGCGGACTGCCGCCGGTCGCCCAGATCAGCGTGCCGTAGCCCAGCGTCGCACCGTCGGCGAGCGTCACCTGGTGGGCGACGGCATCGACGGTGACGACCCGGCGGGACAGGAGCAGGGTGATGTCGCGCTCGCCCCAGAAGGCCGCCGGGCGGATCAGGATCCGTTCGAACGGCTTGTCGCCGGCGAGATATTCCTTGGACAGCGGCGGCCGCTCATAGGGCGGCTCGGGCTCGTCGCCGAGCAACGCGACGGTGCCGGTGAACTTGTGCTGGCGCAGTGCCAGCGCCGCCTGGGCGCCGCCATGGCCGGCGCCGACGATGAGTATGTCATAGCTCTCCAAAGCGGCGTCCTTTCTCGATCGCATCGCGCGCCGCTAGAGCATGGACGGCCCGCTCTTGTCATCCCATGGATCGCGGGCCCGCGCAGTTGACCTGTCCGCGCGGCCTCGCCTATAGCCCCGCGGCGTCGGCGGCAGGGTCGCCCGGGGCGGAGTAGCTCAGCTGGTTAGAGCACGGGAATCATAATCCTGGGGTCGGGGGTTCAAGTCCCTCCTCCGCTACCACGCGCCGTTCCCGGCGGTGTCCGATCGGTCTTCAGACCATTGTTTTTCTTTCGCGCGTAGTCGAGGCAGCATGGCTGCCGCTTGACCGCGGCGGGTGAGCGCGCAAGAACTCCGCCGCGAGCACCACAGACTTCAGGTCAGGCGGTCATCGATCCCGCGCGCAGCTCCGCATGAAGCAGGGCATCCCGGATCCGCCCGGCGACCGCTTCGCCCCGCGTTCGGTGCGTCATCGTGATATGGCTTCCCGGAACCCGGCACACCTCGAGGCGGCCGCGCACCACGTCCTTCCAACTGCCGGATCGATCGTCCAAGGTTGCGTGTTCCTCCGGCTGCAGGAAGAGAACGTCGCATTCCAGGGCGGGCGCGGAATAGGCATAGGCGGACCGTTCGATGCGGGCCTGGATCGGTCCTTCGATCCAGGAGGACGGATCGGCCTCCGACGTCCGGATCAGGCGGACGAGGCCTTTCAGTTTGCCGCCGATATAGTTCAGACGATCGCCGTCGCCGTGACGGACGATCTGCCTGATATCGAAGGAGAGCTTGCTGAGCCGCGCTCTCCACCTCGACAGCGATCTCAGCTTGACCGGGTTGACGGCATCCAGAAGGACGATCAGCGAGATCAGCTTTCCGGCGGCACGCAACTGCACCCCGATCTCGTAGGCGAGGGTTCCGGCGGTGCACGATCCGCCGAGACAATATGCGTCCCGTGGATATGCAGCGCACACCGCTTCCGCCACCTGCCGGGCATAGCCGGCGAAGTCGTCGCGCTCCTCCAGTTCCTCGATAGAGATCGCCAGCAGCGGCTGGTCGGGTCCCAGCGCCCGCTTGAGCAGCAACACTTCCCGGCGTAGTCCCACCCAGATCAACGGCGGCCGCGTACCGCGCGCTTGTATCGGGACGATGCTGGGCGCCGGGTCGGGCGTTGCCACCGCCGGCACGTCGCCATCGCGGCGACCGCTGACCGTCGCTGCCGACGTGCCGGTCCGCCGATGTAGGTTGGTCTGCATCTTCGTCGCGGCCTGTTTAACGAGCCGCTAACTATCTCCGCCATTTCGGAGGAAGTCTTGTATCCTAATAGGTTACCAG
>CAXTTP010000062.1:2512-7192 GCA_964247195.1 uncultured Sphingomonadaceae bacterium | reverse complement strand
GCGCGTCGGCAGGCCTTAGAGCAGCGAACTGACCAGGCGCGCCAGGTTCTCGCCGACACGTTGGAGCAGCGACCGCTTCCGCCACGCGGCATGATCGATGCGATCGCTGGATGCCAGATAGGATCGTTGCACGCTATCCAGCGCGGCGATCGAGACAGCGTCGTATAGCACCAGGCTCGCTTCCTCGTTGAGCTGGAAGGAGCGCAGGTCGACGTTGCTCGATCCGATGATCCCGAGGCGCCGGTCCACCGCGACGTTCTTGGCGTGCAGCAGATAGTCGCGGAAGCGGTGGATGCGGACGCCGCAGGCGAGCAGGTCCTCATAATAGGAGCTTTGAGCGAGGTTCACGAGCCGCTGATCCACCACCTTGGAGACGATCAGGTCGATCGTCACGCCGCGCGCGACGGCGACCCGCATCGCGCCGAGCACGTCCTCGTCGGGGATGAAATAAGGGGTGACGATCACCACCCGCTCGCAGGCCCGGTGAAGCTGCCACACGAGCAGCGTCTCGAAGCCCTCGAGCGGATAGTCCGCGCCGCTCGGCAGCAGCTGGGCGACGGCGTCGCCGGCCGCCGGCGGGACGGCGACGTCGCCGTCCGCCATCACGCCGGTCTCGAGGAACCAGTCGCCATGGACGAGGGCAGCGAGCGCGGCGACCGCCGGCCCGCTGATCCGCGCCACCAGCTCGCGGTTGACGACGCCGGGGCGGAAATCCTTGGCTACGATGTTCTGCGAACCGGCATAGCCGATCGCGCCGTCGATCACGAAAAGCTTGCGGTGATTGCGCATGTCGCGGCGGGTGCGGCCGCGGAGCCAGCGGAAGGGGAGTGCCTCGCGTACCTCGACCCGTGCCGCGCGGAGCAGGCGCAACGTCCCGCGGCGCCAGCGATGCGAGCCGACCGGATCGAGCATCACCCGGCAGACCACGCCGCGCGCCACGGCGCGGGCCAAAGCGTCGATCACGCGGCGGCCGACCGCATCGTCGGCGAACAGGTAGACGAGCAGGTCGACGCGCGACCGTGCCGCGTCGATGTCGGCGACGAGCCGGTCGATGACCGCGTCATAGTCGTCGATCAGCGTGATCTGATTGCCGCCGGCCGCCGGGAAGTGGCCGAGATGACGGACCAGCCCGGGGATGGGATCGTCTGCGCACGGCGGCGGCGCGACGGCATCGAGCCCTGCCGCGACCCGATCGAAGAACGGCCGGAGCTCGCGGAACCGCCGCGCCCGCCAGGCCGGGAAGCGCGGGCTGCCGATCGCGAGGAACAGCAGCAGCCCCGGCACCGGCAGGAAGAAGATCAGCAGCAGCCAGCCGCGCGTTGCCGCTGCCGGCCGGCGCAGCGGGACGACGAGCAGCGCGCCGATACGGATCGCCCATTCGAGCAGATAATAGAGGGTGCCGGGATGGCCTGAGAGCAGCGACATTGCCCGACCCTAGCCGAGCGACGTGTCCCCTGCGAGCGTCGACGGGGCGGCGGCAGCGGGCTATGATCGCCGCATGACAGACCAATCCATGCTTCCCGCCGCCTTCGCCCCGGGCAATGTCGCCGTCATAACCGGAGCCGCAAGCGGCATCGGCCTCGCCGCCGCGACGCGGCTGGCGGATGCCGGCATGCGGCTGGTGCTCGCCGATCTCGGCGGCGACGCGCTCGACAGCGCCGCCGAACGGGTCGCGATCCGTACCCGCAGCGGCGCGGCCGACGTGCTCGCCGTCGCTACCGACGTCGCCGACCGGGCGGCGCTCGGCCGCCTCGCGGATGAGACGGCGGCGCGCTTCGGGCCGGTCTCCGTGCTGATGAACAATGCCGGCATCGGCCGCAATCCCGGTTCTCCGTGGGAGGACGGCGCGGGCTGGAAGGCGCTGCTCGACGTCAACCTGTGGGGCATCGCGCACGGCGTCGAGGCGTTCGTGCCGGCGATGCTGGCGAGCGACGCGCCCGGCGTCGTCATCAATACCGGATCGAAGCAGGGCATCACCAGCCCGCCCGGGAACTATGCCTACAATCTGTCGAAGGCGGCGGTGAAGAACTATACCGAGAGCCTGGCACACGCGCTGCGCGAGGCGGCGGGGACGCGGATCAGCGCTCACCTGCTGATCCCCGGCTTCACCTATACCGGCATGACCGCGCGCGGGCCGAAGCCGGACGCGGCGTGGACGGCCGAGCAGGTCGCCGATTTCATGCTGGCCGGCATCGCCGCCGGCGACTTCTACCTGCTCTGCCCGGACAATGCGGTCGACCGCGCGACCGACGAGAGGCGGATCCGCTGGGCGGCCGACGACATCGTCCTCAACCGTCCCGCATTGTCGCGCTGGCACCCCGACTTCGCCGCGGAATTCGCGGCTTACATGGCGGGCTGAGGCGTCGGCTTCTCGGCGGCGGCTTCGGCGGTACGAAGCAGGCGCAGCACGTTGCCGCTCCAGATCTTGGCGAGATCGGCTTCGGTGTAGCCGGCCTGCAGTAGCGCCTCGGTGATGCGCGGGATCATCGAGACGTCTTCCAGCCCCGTCACGCCGCCGCCGCCGTCCCAGTCGAGGCCGATGCCGACATGGTCCGGCCCGATCAGCTGTAGCGCGTGGAGCAGGTGCGTCATGAACTGGTCGAAGCTTCGCTCCGAGCCCGGAAAGCGCGCGTAGATCGCCGCCCGCTCGCTCGCGAAGGCGGCGATCTGTGCCTCGCTCGGCGCCTCGCTCTCGCCGCGTTTCTCGTAGAGCGCCTTCAGCGCGGCGTCGCGCGCCGGGTTCGGCGCGATCGGCGCGAGATAATTGCCATAGGCGTTCATCTGGATCACGCCGCCCTTCGCGGCGAGCTTCCTGAGCCGCGCGTCGTCGACGTTGCGTGGATTGTCGTAGATCGCCTTGCACCCGGAGTGCGAGAGGATGATCGGCGCCTTCGACAGCTCCAGCATCTGATCGAGCACGTCGTCCGAGGAGTGGCTGGCATCGAGGATCACGCCGAGCCGGTTCGCCTCGCTCACCAGCCGGCGGCCGAGCGGACTGAGCCCGTGCCATTCCGGACCCTTGGGATCGGTCGAGCTGTCGGCGAAATCGTTGTTGAGGAAGTGCGCGGCGCCGACCATGCGTACGCCGAGCTTCTGGAACGTGCCGAGCAGGCTGATGTCGGACGAGAGCGGATAGGCGTTCTCGATGCTCTGGTAGACGATCACCTTGCCCTTGGCGGCGATCCGCGCGGCATCGTCGGCGGTGAAGGCGAGCTCGACCTTGTCCGCCAGCCGCGCCGCCATCTCGCGGATCTCGACCGCGCGGACGAGCGCTGCATCGCGGGCGGCGATGTTGCCGGCCGGGGTGCGGGGACCCTGCGGCGTATAGATCGCGAAGAACCCGCCATCGAGACCGCCTTGTTTCATTCGCGGCAGGTCGACCTGCGCGGTGTCGCGGCCGGGATCGTGACGCGCGGCGAAGTTCCAGCCGGGCCGCGCGAAGTTGGCCGGCGTGTCGAGGTGGGTGTCGAGCGTGATCAGGCGCTGGTGGATCGCCATCGCTTTCGCGGACACGGTAGGCGCGGCGGCTGCCGGGCTGGCCAGCAGGACGGCGATCACGGCGGTCAAACGGTGAGCGCGCATGCCCGTACTCCTTGTTGTGCGGCGCAACAGGCTAGGCTGGCGTGGGCGGCCTGTCGAGCCGCCGTCGGTGCCGGCGCAGCGCACCCGGTTGCCGCAACTCGGCTAGCGCTCGGGGTCGAGCCCGGCGTCGAGCTCGACCAGCTTCGCCATCGTGGTGACGTCGCAATCCGCGCCGTAGCGCTGATAGGTCCGCTCGAGGAGCATGCGGACCGCCGCGCCGACCGGCATCGGCACGCCCGACGCTTCCGCCTCGGCAAGACAGAGCCGCACGTCCTTCAGGCTGAGGGCGGTGGAGTAGCCGAAGTCGAACGTGCGCGGCAGCACCGCGCGCGGCCACTTGTCCTGCGTGGCGCCGCTGCGGCCGGTGGAAGCATTGAGCACCTCGATCATCTGCGCGGGATCGAGCCCCGCCTTGATGCCCATCGCCATGCCTTCGGCGGTGATCGCGATCGCGCAGGCGCCGAGCAGGTTGTTGACGAGCTCCATCGCCTGCCCGGCGCCCGGCACCTCGCCCATCCGGAAGCAGCGCCCGAAAATCTCGAGCAGCGGCAACACCTCCTCCGTCGCCGCGTCGGGCCCGGCGACCATGAGCGTCAGCTTGCCTTCGCGCGCAGCCTTGATGCCGCCGGACATCGGCGCCTCGACCGAGGCGATGCCGTGCTCGGCCAGTCCCTCGGCGAGCGCCTTCGCCGTGCGCGGACCTGAGGTCGACAGGTCGACGCAGATCCGCATCGCGCCGCCCGCGGCGACACCCTCCGGGCCGAGCACGGTGGCGATCACGATGTCGGGCGTGGGCAGGCTCAGGAACAGGATCTCGGCGACGTCGGCCACCGCCTTGGCGCTCCGGTAGCTGCGGGCGCCCTGGACCTCCAGCGCGGAAACCGCATCGAGCGAGCTGTCGTGGACGGCGACATCGTGCCCGGCCGCGACGAGCCGCCCGGCCATTGGCCTGCCCATCCGGCCGAGGCCGATGAAACCGATCTTCATGCGTCCCAATCCCTCGGTACGAGCGTCGGCAGCTCGACTCGGGCAACGCCTTCGCAGGCAGCCACGCGCCGCCGCGCACTCAGCTCCCTCGGGTAATCGTCGCCGTGAACG
>CAXTTP010000062.1:0-2502 GCA_964247195.1 uncultured Sphingomonadaceae bacterium | reverse complement strand
TCGGCGAGCTAGCCGACCGCCGGACCGATGACAATCGTCACGCCTCACCGTCGATCGCCGCGTCCGCGGGGCCTGAGCGAGGCGCGCACCACCGGCAGCAACCCTCGCACCACAACCTCCACTCCGGCCGGGTTGGGGTGCATGCCGTCGGACTGCAACAGCGTTCGGTTGGCGGCGACGCCGCTCAGAAAGAAGGGGTAGAGCGTCGCGCCATATTGCTTAGCGAGCGCGGGATAGATCGGCTCGAACGCGGCGGCAAAGGCGCGGCCCATATTGGGGGCGGCGCGCATCCCGGCGAGGATCGTCGGGATGCCGCGGCGCTTGAGCTCGGCCAGCACCGCGGCGAGGTTGGCGCGCGTCTCGGCTGGCTTAAGCCCGCGCAGCATGTCGTTGGCGCCGAGCTCGACGATCGCGAGGTCGGGCTTGCCGCCGATCCCGCGCAGCACCCAGCCGAGCCGCGCGCGCCCCTGCGCGCTGGTATCGCCCGACTCGCCGGCATTGTGGACCCGGGCAGGCACGCCGGCGCGACCTAGCGCCGCCTCCAGCCGTACCGGAAAGGACTGGCCGGGGGCGAGGCCGTAGCCGGCGGTCAGGCTGTCGCCGAGCGCCAGCACGAGTTGGTCGGCCGCCAGGGCAGGCGTGGGCAGCAGCAAGGCAGCCAATACCGACAGCACGAGCAGCATGAGGATCGATCTGCCGCCATGGCAATCCCGCCGCCGCCTGCCATATAGCGCGCTCTGCCAGTTCAAGGGACAATTCCTCCCGCCATGCCGTCTCCCCCTATCGCGATCCGCGCCCGCGCTGTCACCCTCGCGCTCGGGCGGGGGCAGGCCCGCGTCGAAATATTGAAGGGCATCGACCTCGACGTCGGCGCCGGCGAGACGGTCGCGCTGCTCGGCGCGTCCGGATCGGGCAAGTCGTCGCTGATGGCGGTGCTGTCCGGGCTGGAGCAGGCGAGTGGCGGTGAGATCTTCGTTGCCGGCGCCGATTTCGGCGCGCTCGACGAAGACGCGCTGGCGCTGGCCAGACGCGGCCGCATCGGCATCGTCCTCCAGGCGTTCCACCTGCTGCCGACGATGACGGCGCTGGAGAATGTCGCCGTGCCGCTGGAACTGGGCGGCATCGCCGACGCCTTCGCGCGCGCCGCTGCCGAGCTGGCGGCGGTCGGCCTCGGCCACCGGCTGCACCATTATCCGGCGCAGCTTTCCGGCGGCGAACAGCAGCGCGCCGCGATCGCACGGGCGACGGCGCCGCGACCGGCGATCCTCTTCGCCGACGAACCGACCGGCAACCTCGATGCGGCGACCGGTGCCGCCGTGCTCGACCTGCTCTTCGCCCGCCAGGCGGAGAGCGGGGCGACGCTGCTGATGATCACCCATGATGCCGCGCTCGCGGCACGCTGCGGGCGGGTGCTGGAGATGCGCGACGGCCGCATCGTCGCCGACCGGACGCCGGCATGAGCCTCGCCTGGCGGCTGGCGTGGCGCGACCTGCGGGGCGGGCTGCGCGGGCTTCGGCTACTTGCGCTCTGCCTGTTCCTGGGGGTGGCGGCGATCGCCGGGGTCGGCAGCCTGTCGGCGGCGATCCTCGCCGAGCTTGCCGCGCAAGGCAGCACGATGCTCGGCGGCGACCTTGCCATATCCCTGTCGCAGCGCGAGGCGACGCCGGTCGAGCGCGGCGCGATCGCCCGGCTCGGCCGAGTCTCGGAGAGTGCGTCGATGCGGGCGATGGCGGCACGTAGCGACGGCGCGGAGGCGGTGCTCGCCGAGCTGAAGGCGGTCGACGGCAACTATCCGCTCTACGGCCGCCTCGTGGTCGCCCCCGGTGCGCGGGTCGCGCGTCCGGCGCCGGGGCGGGTGCTGATCGCGCCGGCGCTGGCCGAGCGGCTGCATGTGCGCGTCGGCGACCGCATCCGTATCGGCGAGGCGCGACCGGTCGTCGGCGGGCTGATCGCCGACGAGCCGGATCGGGTCGGCGAGGGCTTCAGCCTCGGACCGACCGTGCTCGTCGACATGGCCACGCTGGCGGCGACGCGCCTGGTCCAGCCGGGCAGCCTCTACAGCTGGCGCTACCGCATCGCGCTGCCGGCCGGCGCCAATGCGGCGGCGGCCGCCGACCAGCTCCGCAGCGCCTATCCCGATGCCGGTTGGCATGTTCAGGACAGCCGCGACGGCGCCCCCTCGACCCGCCGCACGATCGAGCGGCTCGGCCAGTTCCTCACCCTCGTCGGGCTGACCGCGCTGCTGATCGCCGGTATCGGCGTCGGCAACGGCGTCGGCGCCTATCTCGACGGCAAGCGCACCTCGATCGCGACGCTCAAGACGCTCGGCGCCTCGTCGGGGCTGATCTTCCGGACCTATCTGATCGCGATCGGCGTCGTGGCCGCGGGTGCGATCCTGCTTGCGCTTGCCGCAGGCGCGCTGCTGCCCGCGCTGGTCGGCCTGCTCGCCCGCGATGCGCTGCCGGTGGCGCCGCGGCTCGGCCTCTATCCGCGGCCGATGGC
>CAXTTP010000061.1:0-11909 GCA_964247195.1 uncultured Sphingomonadaceae bacterium | reverse complement strand
GGCTCGTCCTGTTCCTCAACGGCGAGCGCTCGCCTGCCGCGCCGCGGACGGTGCGGGGCGATGCCGCCGCGCAGGCGGTGACGTTCGAGCTGCGGCCGGACGCGGACGCGAGCGGCGAAAGCTCGGGCTACTGGCGCAGCCTGCTCGGCCGCCGGAGCGACGCGGGGTTGGTGCCGGTGACGATCGGCATAGCCGAGGAGTCGCAGCCGCTGCCGCAGGACGTCCTGCGCACCACCCCGGCCCGCAACGGCGGCACGTCCACGCCGCTCGGCTTCCGCGTCTACTGGCCGGCGATCCTGTGGCTGGCAGGCATCGGCCTGGCGCTCATGCTGATCGGGCTCGGCGGAATCGCGCGCGCGACCGGGCTGCTTCGCGACGGCCGCTCGCGCTATTCGAGCTACAGCCTCGCGCGGGTTCAGATGGCGTGGTGGCTCGCTCTGACCATCGCCGGCTTCGTCTACATCTGGCTCGTCACCGGCCAGTATCTCGGCGTCGTGGGATCGGCGACGTTCGTGCTGCTCGGCATCGCCGGCGCCACCGCCGGCGCCGCGCGCGTGGTCACGCCAAAGCCGGCGGCCGACCAGCTCACCCGCGGCTTCATCGCCGACATCGCCGGTGGCGACCGGATCGAGCTCCACCGGCTGCAGATGATCGCCTGGACGATCGTGCTCGGCGCGATCTACACCTGGAACATCCTGGCCAACTTCACGCTCACCCAGTTCGATGCGAACCTTCTCGCGCTCGCCGGCGTCGTCAACGGGGTCTATGTCGGGCTGAAGACGCAGGAGACATGATGATGGCCGGAACGCTGGCGGTGCGCGCGGCGCAGGCGGCGGACGTGGGCGAGATCCTGCGGATGATCGTCGCGCTCGCGACCTACGAGCATGAGCCTGACGCCGTCCGCGCCACGGAAGCATCACTGACGGCGCTGATGTTCTGCGACGATCCGAAGGTCTTCGCGCATATTGCCGAGATCGACGGCCGGCCGGTGGGCCTCGCTCTCTGGTTCCTAAATTTCTCGACCTGGACGGGCCGGCACGGCATCTACCTGGAAGACCTGTTCGTCGATCCCGATGCCCGCCGCCGCGGCGTCGCCCGCACCTTGTTCGCGGCGCTCGCGCGGGAGGCGGAACGGCGCGGCTGCGCGCGGATCGACTGGGCGGTGCTCGACTGGAACAGGCTGGCGATGGACTTCTACCACACGCTTGGCGCGGCCCGCTCGGCCGGGTGGCAGCCATGGCGGCTGGATGGCACCGCGCTGGCACGGCTGGCGGCGGAACCCGGCTAGGTCGCCGGCTCGGGTCGCGCCGGCTAGGGCTTGGCGGCCAGCAGCGCATCGAGGCTGCTCGCGCCGCTGCCGGTCCGTTCGAGGCGCGGGTAGCGCAGGCCGCCGTTCCACTTGATCTCGGCGGTGCGATAGACCTCGCCCTGGCGGAGCAGCAGCCGGATCGGCGCGGTGCCGCCCTTGGCGACCTTGACCGCCTGTTTGAGATCGTCCTCATCATAGGCGCGGCCATCGATGGCGACGATCGTGCTCCCGACGGTGACGCCGGCGGCAAACGCAGGCCCGTCCCACTGCACGCCGGCCACCTTGGCTTCCTTGCCGACGGTCAGCCCGAGCGAGTAGCTCAGGTCGACGATCTCGCGTTTCTTCTCGTTGGCCTTGAACCAGTCCGTCGGCGTGTCGGTGTAGACCAGCCGGTAGCCGCCGCGGGCGAGGCCGTCGAGCGGGGCGCGGGCACTGGTCTGGTCGATGCGGGCGTGCAGGAAAGCTGCCCAGTCATAGGGCTCGACCGCGTTCAGCGCCGCCACGACGTCGTCGAACCGGTAGGTAAGCTCGCCCCAGTCGCGATCGTTCACCCCGAAAAAGGCGCGCGCGAACTCGTCGAGCGAACGCTTGCCGCCCGAACGCTCCCGGATCAGGCTGTCGGCGTCGAGCCAGATCAGCTGCCCTTCCTCGTAATAATCCTCGGATCGCTGCCAGCTCCGCCAGGCGAGCGGCGGCCTGTCGGCCATCACCGGATCGTTGGTGGTGTCGGCGACCGGCCGCCAGTTCCGGCCGACGCGGTTGTCGTAGGTTGCGGCGGTCGCGGCGAGCGAACCGAGCGCGTCCTCCTTTGACCACAGGCCCGAGCGGGCGGCGAGCACGACGCCCCAAAACTGCGTCTGCCCTTCGTAGACCCACAGCAGGTCGTCCTGCATCGGCGTGCGATAATCGGGGGTCCAGAGATCATAGGGACGGCGGAATTTGCCGTTCCAGCTATGCGTATATTCGTGGGGCAGCAGGTCGCGGTCCGGCATGCTGGCGTCCCAGTCGATGAAATAGCCGGGCTTCACGCCGTTTTCCGAGCTGCGGTGATGCTCGAGGCCGACACCGCCCTGCCGCGACGAGAGCGCCAGCAGGAAGTCGTAATGATTGTAATGCTGGGCGCCGAACAGCTTCACCGCCTGGGTCACGAGCGCGCGATGGGCGGCGAGCTGCTCGGGTGTCGCGGCGAGCTGGTCGGCGCGGTCGGCGACGACGTTCAGCCGCACGCCGTCGCCCAGCTCTTCGGTGCGCAGATTGCGGCCGGCGAACATCGGCGAATCGACCAGCGTATCGAACGCGACCGGCTTGTAGCGGATCGCCGCGCCGGCCGGGCCGGCCGGCTCGAGCGCGGTTGCCGCCTTCCATCCGTCGGGCAGCTCCACCGAGGGATCGATCATGATACGGCGGACGAAGAAGCCGGCCGGGTACAGTGCGACCGAGTTCCACTGGACGTTGACCATGTCCGGCGTCGCCACAACGCGGCCCTGTTCCGGATCGGTGGCCGAGACGAACTGGAATTCGATGTCGAGCGCCTGTGCGCCGTCCGGCACGTCGACGTGGAACGCGTAGACGTCGATCGTGTCGCGGCGCCACGCGACCGGCTTGCCGCCCGCGGTAATGCGCAGGCCGCTCAGCTTCTCGATTTCGCCGCTCGGCGAGTGATCGCCCGGCAGCCACTTCGGGTAGAGCAGGGTCAGCGGCCCCGCCGCGGCGACCGGGATCGTCTCCTTCACCCGCAGGATCGCGCGCGTCACGTCGCGGGCGTCGACCACGAGCCGGATCGTGCCCGGATAGGCGACGTCGCGGGGCGGCGCGATCGTATCGAGGATCGGCGCGGGATCGGGAGCGCTGTTGGCGGGTGCCTGGGCGATCGCCGGCGCGGCGCCCGCGAGCAGGAGAGCAAGCAGGCTGAGCGACCGGTGCATGGAAACTCCCGTAGCGGGAAAGAGGGTTAACCCATGCGCGGCGGATTCGCTCCGCCCGCATTCAGAGATGCTGGCTGGCCCCCTCGTCGCTGCCGAGCTTCGCCTTGGCCACCTTGGCTGCCTCGATCGCGTCCAGCGTGATCTGCTTCGCCTCGGCGGCGCCGCCCCAGCTCCCGATCCGGACCCACTTCTTCGGCTCCAGATCCTTGTAGTGGGTGAAGAAATGCTCGATCTGCTGCATCACGATCTCGGGCAGATCGGTGCTCTCGTTGACCTTCTCGTAATAGGGAAAGGTGCCGTCGACCGGCACGGTCAGCAGCTTCTCGTCGCCGCCGGCCTCGTCCTCCAGCTTCAGCACGGCGATCGGCCGCACCCGCACGACGCAGCCCGGGATGAACGGCGAGCGCGCGACGACCAGCGCATCGAGCGGATCGCCATCGGGTGATAGCGTGTGCGGCACGAAGCCGTAATTCGCCGGATAGCGCATCGGCGTGTGCAGGATGCGATCGACGAAGAGCGCGCCCGACTTCTTGTCGAATTCGTACTTCACCGGCTCGCCGCCGACGGGCACCTCGATGATGACGTTGAGACTGTTGGGCGGATCGTCGCCGACGGGGATGAGTTCGATGTTCATGCTGCGGCGCAATATAAGCGGCGCATCCTTCCCTCAAGCCCTTTCTGCGGCGCGACTGTTCCCATCCCGCGCCAAAATGACTAGGAGCCGCGCTCCATGAGCAAGGTCGCCACTCCCCAGGCAATCCGCGGCACGCAGGACATGCTCGGCGAGCAGGCCGATCGCTTCGACCATGTCGTCGGCATGTTCGACCGGGTTCGCCGGCTCTATGGCTTCGGTCGCGTCGAGGTGCCGGTGTTCGAGGCGACCGCGGTGTTCGCCCGGTCGCTGGGCGAGACCACCGATGTCGTCTCGAAGGAGATGTACACGTTCGAGGATCGCGGCGGCGACCTCCTGACGCTACGGCCGGAGTTCACCGCCGGTATCGCACGCGCCTATCTGACCGAAGGCTGGCAGCAGCATGCGCCGCTCAAGGTCGCCACCCACGGTCCGGTATTCCGCTACGAGCGGCCGCAGAAGGGGCGGTTCCGCCAGTTCCACCAGCTCGACGCCGAGGTGATCGGCGCTGCCGAGCCGGCCGCCGACGTCGAGCTGCTCGCCTTCGCCGACCAGCTGCTGCGCGAGCTCGGCATTGCCGAGGGGGTGACGCTCCAGCTCAACACGCTGGGCGACGCGGCGACGCGCGAGGGCTGGCGCGCGGCGCTCGTCGCGCATTTCGAGACGAATCGCGATGCACTGTCGGAGGAGAGCATCGACCGGCTCGCCCGCAACCCGCTGCGCATCCTCGACAGCAAGGATCCGCGCGACCGGCCGATCGCCGCCGCCGCGCCGCCCATCGACGACTATCTGTCGCCCGAGGCGGCCGCCTTCTTCGCGGCGGTGACGAGCGGTCTGGATGCCGCCGGGGTGAGGTGGACGCGCCACCCGCGGCTGGTGCGCGGCCTCGATTATTATCGCCATACCGCGTTCGAGTTCGTGACCGACCGGCTGGGCGCGCAGGGCACGGTGCTCGCCGGCGGCCGCTATGACGGGCTGGTGGAGGCGCTCGGCGGGCAGCCCACGCCCGCCGTGGGCTGGGCGGCCGGGATCGAGCGGCTGGCGATGCTGATCGACGCGCCGATGCCGGCGCGGGCGACGCTGGCGATCGTGCCGATGGGTGCGGCGGCCGAGGCGGCGGCAACCAGCCTGATCGCGCGGCTGCGGCATGCCGGCATCGCCTGCGATATGGCTTATCGCGGCAACATGAAGCGGCGCATGCAGAAGGCCGACAGCAGCGGCGCACGCTATGCGGTCATCCTCGGCGACGACGAGCTGGCGAAGGGCGAGGTGGGTCTGAAGGACCTTGCCAACGGCTCGCAGCAATGGGTCTCGCTCGATCGGCTGGCCGAGGCGGTCGCCGGCTGATGTTTTCGATCACGCCCCAGCGCATCGCCGCCATCGAAGCGCGCCGCGACGAGCTGCAGGGCGCGATGTCGCGCGGCGATCTCGCGCCCGAGCGCTTCGTCCAGCTTTCCAAGGAGTATGCCGAGCTCGAGCCGGTGGCACAGGCCGCCGGCGCGGTGCGGCGGCTGCGCGCCGAGCTCGACACGCTCGTCGACATGGCGAACGACGGCGACGCCGACATCCGTCAGATGGCGTCGGACGAGATCGCCACGATCGAGGCGCAGCTTCCGGAAGCGGAGCGCGCGCTCGCGCTCCGGCTGCTGCCGCGCGACGCCGCCGACGAACGGGCCGCGATGCTCGAGATCCGTGCCGGCACCGGCGGCGACGAAGCGGCGCTGTTCGCCGGCGACCTGTTTCGCATGTACCAGCGCTACGCCGAGGAGCAGGGCTGGCGGATCGAGCTGATCTCGGCCAGCCCGGCCGAGCTCGGCGGCTACAAGGAGGTCGTCGCCGGCGTCGCTGGCGCCGGCGTGTTCGCGCGGCTCAAGTTCGAGAGCGGGGTCCACCGCGTCCAGCGCGTGCCGGCGACGGAGAGCGGCGGCCGCATCCATACCTCTGCTGCGACCGTCGCGGTGCTGCCCGAGGCGGAGGATGTCGACGTCCAGATCGACGAGGCGAAGGACCTGCGCATCGACGTCTACCGTTCGTCGGGACCAGGCGGCCAGTCGGTCAACACCACCGACAGCGCTGTCCGCGTCACCCACCTGCCGAGCGGACTGGTGGTGATCCAGCAGGACGAGAAGTCGCAGCACAAGAACAAGGCCAAGGCGCTGAAGGTCCTGCGCACCCGCCTCTACGAGCTGGAGCGCGAACGTCTCGCCAGCGCGCGCGCCGGCGCGCGCAAGTCGATGGTCGGGTCCGGCGACCGCTCGGAGCGCATCCGCACCTATAATTTCCCGCAGGGGCGGGTGACCGATCATCGCATCAACCTGACCCTCCATCGCTTGTCCGAGATCCTGGAGGGTGGCGGGCTCGACGAGCTGATCGCCGCGCTGATCGCCGAGGACGAAGCGGCGCGGCTCGCCAACCTGGACAGCTGAGCATGGCGCCATGGCGCTGTCGCTGATCCTGCTCGCGGCGGTAGCGCTCGCGGCGCCGGCCACCGATCCGCTCGCGGCTCCACCCGCCGATCCGGTCGTCGCGCTGAAGACGCGCGTGGTCGAGGCGATCCGCAACTGTCCCAAGCCGGTCGCCGGCGAGATCGTCGTCTGCTCGCGCGATCGCGGCGTCGCCGAGGGCTATCGCCTCCCCAAGATCGCCGAACGCTACGATTATCGCGGCGGCATTGAAAGTGTGTCGCGCGAGCGCCACCGGATCATGGAGGGGGGCGAGGCCGGTGCGGGATCGTGCGGCCCGGTCGGCGCGGGCGGCTGGACAGGCTGCCTGCTCAAGCAGTGGCAGCATCTGGACGAGCAACGTGCCGGTCACTGACGCGGTGCGGATCGCCGCGGCGCGGCTCCAGCCGGTCAGCGCCACGCCCCGCCTCGACGCCGAGCTGCTGATGGCGCACGCGCTCGGGATCGGCCGGGAAGAACTGCTGCTCGGCGGTGACAGGGCGGTGCCGGAAACCTTTGCCGGGCTGCTCGCGCGCCGCGCCGGGGGCGAGCCGGTCGCCTATATCATCGGTCGGCGGGCGTTCTGGACGATCGAGCTGGAAGTGACGCCGGCGGTGCTGATCCCTCGCCCAGATAGCGAGACGCTGCTCGATGCGGCGGTCGCCCACTTCGGCCGCACCGGCCCGCGCACGATCCTGGATCTCGGCACCGGATCGGGAGCGCTGCTGCTGGCCGCGCTCGATCAATGGCCGGAGGCGACCGGCGTCGGCATCGATGCATCGCCGGCGGCGCTGGCGGTGGCATCGCGCAACGCGCAGCGGCAGGGCCTGGCGAACCGCGCCCAGCTGCTTTGCGGCGGGTGGAAGGGCACTGGCGAACGGTTCGATCTGCTGCTCTGCAACCCGCCCTACATCGCGACGAGCGAGCTGCTCCCGCGCGAGGTCGCCGATCACGAGCCGGCAGCCGCGCTGTTCGCAGGTGCCGACGGGCTTGACGATTATCGCGCGCTGGCGCCGCTGATCGGCGGGCAGATCGCGCCGCAAGGCATCGCCTGCGTCGAGATCGGAGCGAGCCAGGCGAAAGCGGTCGCGGCGCTGTTCGCGCAGCACGGTCTGGCGGTGACGGTGCGGCAGGATCTGGGCGGCCGCGATCGCTGCGTGATATTGCGCGGCTAGCGCGACGACGCATATTTCCGCTTGGATTTCGCGGTCGCGCGCACTACATGCCGGGGTACGAACGGGGCATTGCTGCATTATAGGCCAAGCTCCGGTTTTCGCGAACCCAAATGGCTGCGTCGCCTGTGGCGGCTCTGACGTGCGGAGGTCGCGGGTTGCGGCGCCGCCGTGGCCTGCCCCTTGGGAGCGCGTATCCAGAACTCCGGGGCGGGCCCGGTGGGGAGTGGTGACATACCACCTGTGACGAAGGCATCGATACGTTGATAAACAATCGTCAGAACGGCCGCCGTCGCGGTCGCGGCGGCACGCGGCCGCCCAATGGTCCCAACAACGGTCCGGAGCGCGGCAACCGCCTCGACAACCGCGCGCGGGGTAATGCCAGCCAGCTGCACGAGAAATACAAGACGCTCGCGCGCGACGCCCAGACTCAGGGCGACCGCGTGATGACCGAATATTATCTTCAGTTCGCCGACCATTATTTCCGCGTGCTGAGCGAGAGTCGCCAGCGCTTTGAGGAGCAGCGTCGCTACCGCGACGATTCCTCTGCGGAGTATGACGAGGATGACGGCGATGGCGGCGATATGAACGCCGGCTATGACGATCGCGACGATGGCGGGCAGGAGTATCGCCAGCCCCAGCGCCAGAATGAAGGGCGCCAGAACGAGGGTCGGCAGAACGATTACCGTCCGAACGAAGGCCGTCAGAACGAGGGTCGTCAGACCGAAGGCCGCCAGAACGAGTACCGTTCGAACGACGGGCGCCAGAATGACGGCAGGCAGTATGAGGCGCGCCAGAACGAAGGGCGCCAGAACGAGGGGCGGCAGGACAATCGCCAGCGCGATCGTCAGGACCAGCGTCCCAACGAGCCGCGCCGCCGTGATGCGCGCCCGAGCGACAATCGCGAGCGGGACCAGCGTCCGGCCGATCCACGCCCGATCGATCCGGCCGAGCATGAGCGGCAGAGCGATGTTCGGCCGAGCGATCCGCCGGCCAGCGAGCCGCTTGCCATTGAACAGCAGCCTGCGGAGGCGCATGTGCCCGCGGATCGCGTCCGGCGCCCGCGGGTGCGCCGTGACCGCGCCGAGCCGCCGGTTGCCGAGGCTGAAGCGGAGCGGATCGAGATCGATCGGCTGCCGCCGTCGTTCGCGCCCCCCGCTCCAGCCGCCGTCGAAGATGCCACGGCCGATGGCGGAGAAGAGGCACCTCGCCGCCGCCGTACTCGCCGGCCGCGTACCGACGCTTCGGCCGCCGAGCTGCAGGAATAGGCTGCGAGTCCCCGGCAGCGAAAGCAGCCGGAGACGGCCAGTCGGCTATTTCGGCGGCAACGCCCGGGGACGTTGGTTCGCATCGAGCGCAACGAAGGTGAAGAGCGCCTGCGTCACCTTCACCTCCTTCGCGCCCCAGTCGCGCGTTGCGATCACCTCGATCCGGATCGCCAGCGAGGTGCGGCCGCGACGCTCGACCGTCGCATAGACCGACACCAGGTCGTAGATCAGGATCGGGGCGACGAAGTCCATCGCATCGATGGCGACCGTCGCGACCGCGCCCTGCGCTTCGCGCGCGGCGACGATGCCGCCGGCAATGTCCATCTGGGACAGCACCCAGCCGCCGAAGATATGTCCGTTCGAGTTGATGTCGCCGGCGCTCGGCACCGCGCGCAGGATCGGGTCGCGTCGCTCGCTCATCGTTCGTCCTCGTGGCGGGCGCCGGCATCCTCGTCATGGCCGCTGCCGGAGCTCAGAAACAGGAGCAGCATCAGCGCCGCGGCCAGCAGCACCGAAAACCCGACTCCGGCCGTCGTAGCGACCACCATCGCGAGGGTGACCACGCCGCCGCCCGACCGCAGATAGAGCAGCGCCACCACCACCGCGATCGCGGCCGCCAGCGCCATCCACCGCATCATCCGCCGGAAGCGCGCCCAGGCGATGCCAGCGCGTACCGGATCGGAAAGCACAGGGCGGCGTTGCTCCATCGCTTCCCTTTGGCCGCTTGCCATGGGATCATCAAGCGCGCTGCGGCGATGGCGCGAAACGCAGAAGAGAGGAGCCGGCGATGACGATCGCATCCATACTCGAGTCGAGGCCAGTCGAGGTGATCAGCGTCACCACCACGACTCCGGTTTCCGACGCGATCAGACTGCTGGCGGAAAGGCGCATCGGCGCGATGCCGGTGCTGGACGGCGCTACCGTCGTCGGCATCTTCTCGGAGCGCGACGTGCTCTACGGCCTTGCCCGCAATGGCTCCGGGCTGCTGGACCGCACCGTGGGCGAGGAGATGACCGCGCCGCCGATCACGGTCGAGAGCAGCCTCGGCCTACTCCCCGCGCTCTCGTTGATGACGCGGCGGCGGATCCGCCACCTGCCCGTGGTCGACGGCGATCGGATGGTCGGCTTCGTATCGATCGGCGATATCGTGAAGAAGCGCATCGACCGCATCGAGGAGGAGGCCGAGGCGTTGCGCGCCTATATCCAAGGCTAGGCGACCGCGACCGGCCGCCCCCGCACGAGGCCGGCGAACTCCCGCACCACCGCTGGCGCGAGCGTTACCAGCGCGAGCGTATAGACCGCCGCCCCGCTCGATGCGAGCAGGGCAAGGCGAAGGAACGGCGCGAGCGGCGGCAGGGCTGCATCGACCAGGATGACGGCGCCCGCCATCAGCCCGCCCGCCGCCACCGCCGGCCGCAGCGCATCGGCGAGCGTGCCCCAGCCGATGCCGATGATCGGCAGCGACAGTCCGGCAGCGATCAGGGTGAGGAGGGGGAAGGCACACAACCATGCCCACGCCATGCCGATTGGACCGTAGTGTACCCCGGCGAGGAACGCCGCCGGCATGATGATCGCCCCGGCCGCCGACACCCAGGCCCCGACGCCGGGCCTGCCCAGCGCGTTGGTGGCGGGGTGGAACAGGATCTGCAGCGTCACGAACGGCATCGCCAGGCCGAGGATGCGGACGAGGGGGATCGCCTGCAGCCATTTGTCGCCCAGCACCGTCAGCACCAGTGGTTCGGCGGTCACGCTCATGCCGAGGCAGAAGGGCATCGCCGAGATCAGGATGATCCGCGCGGCCTTCACGAACGCGCTGGCGATGGCGCCGGGGTCGGACTGGAGGCGCGCATAGGTGGGAAAGGCCACCTCGTTCAGCGCGGGCACGAACTTGTTGACCAGGATCTGGCTGAGGAACAGCGCTGTCGTATAGACGCCGAGCATGTGCGCATCGAGCCGGCGCCCGGCGATGAACACGTCGGCCTGAGTCTGCACGAACCAGAGCAGCTCGCTGACCAATATCGCCCCGCCGAAGCCGAAGATCGCGCCGGCGCCGCGGAAGCGGAAGCTCGGCCAGATCAGCCAGCGTCCGATCGCCGCCAGCCCGATCGCGCGGGCGACGAATACCGTGATCGGGGCCACCACCAGCGTCCACACGCCAAGGCCCGCATAGGCGCAGGCGGGGCCGACGATCGCGGCGATCCCGGCGGCGGCGAAGTTGACGCGCGCCTGGGTGCGAAAGTCGATGTCGCGCGAAAGCAGCGCCTGCGGCATCATGATGAAGGGGGTGCACAGGTGCAGCACCACCTGCGCGCGCAGCATGTTCGCGACCAGCGGCTGGCGGAAATAGGCGGCCGCGGCCGGCGCCAGCAGGAACTGGATCGCGGCGAGACCGAAGTTCATCAGGATCAGCGCGCCGAATACCTGCCGCACCCGCATCGGCTCGATCGATCGGGATTGCACGAGCGCGCCGGTGAAGCTGTAGCCGTTCATCAGCCCCATCAGCGCCAGCACGATCTGGGTCATCGCGAACAGGCCGTAATCGGAGGGATCGAGCCGGCGGATGACCAGAAAGGTCGCGCTCCACATCACGAGCTGGGCCGCGAGCTGGCTCCCCGAGCGCCAGAACACGGCACTCCGCACGCGCCGCGCGAGCGACGACGAGTCGTCCGGCCGAATCTCTGTAGGCTCGCTCTGGTGCATGGATCAGGTGCTAGCCGGGAGGGGGTGCATTTCGGGTAAATCCCTGGTTTTCCGGGCGAAGGCGAGGGTCGCCGCAACAAAATTGCAAAATGGTGTTGACGCGGCGCCGCGGCCCCCATAGATAGCCCCTTGTCGACGGCGGCGGGCACAAGCGGCCCGCTTCCGCGCCTCACCAGATCGGTAACCCGGTGCCCCGGTAAAATGGGGTTGGTGAGGCGTCGGCTCTTTCTCATTGTCGGTTAGATGAAGGGACATGTGGGCGGCGGCCCCATGCCCGGGAAGTTCAAGGTCCCGGTAGCATGGTAAGTCAAGCCGTTCCATGTCCTAATATGCAAACACACTTGTATATTGTGCAGGAACGGCTCCTTGAAATGCCGGCTTCCTCGTGGGTTTTCCCCTGCGTGGCTGTCGGTCATCAACTTGAGAGTTTGATTCTGGCTCAGAACGAACGCTGGCGGCATGC
>CAXTTP010000060.1:1189-11909 GCA_964247195.1 uncultured Sphingomonadaceae bacterium | reverse complement strand
GCCTCGCCGGATCGGCAAGCCTTGGCGCGGCACGCCCCGGCGACCTTGCCAAGTCGTCCGCGTTCAGCTTCTCGCTCGGGCCGCTGATCAGCTGGAATTTCCCGAACATCAGCGTCGCGCGAGCGCGGATCCGTCAGGCGCAGGCGCAGACGCGGGCATCGCTGGCAAACTTCGACGGGGCGGTACTGACCGCGCTGCGCGAGGTCGAGCAGGCACTGGCCCGTTATGCCGGCGAACTCGACCGGAACGCCGCGCTGGTGCGCGCCGATGCCGCTGCCGAGAACGCCGCGAGCATTTCCCGCAAGCGGTTCGACGCAGGCCGCGACAGCTTTCTCCAGCTGCTCGATTCGGAACGGGATCGCGCCAATGCGCGCGCCGCGCTGGCGAGTTCCAACGCGAATGTCGCCGACGCGCAGGTGAGCCTGTTCAAGGCGCTGGGGGGAGGCTGGGAGGTCGACGCGCTGCCGCCGGCGTCGCCGGCGGGTTGATCGGCACGCGGGCGGCTAGACCCGGCTAGGGGTTCCGCCCGGTCAGTGCGTGCTCGACGGCGGCGAGGCCCGCGTCGCTCGCGACGGCGATGTCGATCGGCCGGCCGCCAAGCACGTCGTCATGCGTGTTCAGGAAGGCGATCACCGCATCCGGCAGCCGCAGCACTTCGATGGCGCGGCGGGAGGCCTGGCCCTGCCTCGCCGCCTGCTCGGGCGAGAGGCGCGGGGCATCAAAGCGCTTGGCGAAAGGCTTCCTCACTCGCCGCCCTCGCGTCCGGCCTTGGCGGCGGCGAGCGAGTCGCGCATCACCTCGCCGCGGACGAGACGGTCGGCCATGGAACGCCAGGCCGCCTCAGAGCGCAGGGCGCGCTCGCGGACGTTGACGAGAGCGGTGCTCTCCGCATCGCGCGCGCACTCGGCTGCGCGGGCCAAATAGAAGTCGCTGGTGACCGACATTGAGGGCGCGCTCCTCGCTCATAGGGAGCGGACGGCTCGCGCCCTCCGCGTAACGGTTTAGTCGAGCATTTCGGCGACGATGCGACGAAGCTCGCTGCGGGACAAGACGGCGGCGGGAAGCGGCCGGCGGTTAGATTTGGTTTTGAAGAACTGGGTGGAAGTACCGGAAGGTAGAACAGGTTGAAAGTGCATGATATCCTTGTCGCGCCCGATCCGGGCGCGGATGTTGTGGGAGTGAGGGTTCGCTAACGGCGAAAGCCCCTGCGCTGGCCGGCACCCGGAGCTGCCCCGGGGGTGCGCTCGCGGAAGATGATCCTGCCCTTGTCGAGATCGTAGGGCGTCATCTCGACCTGCACCCGGTCGCCGACGACGGAACGGATGCGGTGTCGCCGCATCCTGCCCGCTGTATAGGCGATGATCTTGTGATCGTTCTCGAGCAGGACGCGGAAGCGTCCGTCGGGGAGGATCTCGTCGATCATCCCGTCGAGGGTCATCAGATCCTCTTTGGCCATGCCGGATCAGGCCGCCTTGAGATTGACGGCGGACTGCTTGCCCCGCCGATCGGTCTCGAGCTCGAAGCTGACGCGTTGATCCTGCGTCAGCGTCGCCATGCCCGATTGCTCGACGGCGGTGATGTGGACGAAGCTGTCATTGCCGCCGCCTTCCGGCGCGATGAAGCCATAGCCCTTGTCGACATTGAAGAACTTGACGGTGCCGATCGGCATGAGCGGGGTTTCCTTCACGAAAACGAGGATTCCGCGGGCGATGGCCAGCAGAGCCAGGCAGCGTGAAATGGAAGAGGGCCCGAGAGCGCCGGTTTCCGTCGCAGGCGACGTTAGCACCGTCGATATGAGCGTGAATGGCTGGAAAGTCAATGAACGCCTCCCGCCACCGCTCGGGAGACTCGCGACGAGGCCGCGCGCTGATACAGCAGTTGCGGCGCTCAGAAGGCGGGTTCGTCGCCTGGGTTCAGTTCGCTGTGGATGCCGCACTCTACCTTGTCCCAGCCACGCCAGCGGCCCGCGCGCGGATCCTCGCCGGGCTGGACGATGCTGGTGCAGGGCGCGCAGCCGATCGACAGATAGCCTTGCGCCTCGAGCGGATGGCGCGGCAGAGCGCGGGCTTCGAAGCAGGCGTCGAGATCGGCCTTGGTCCAGTCGGCGAGCGGGTTGACCTTGAGCCTGCCGTCCTTGATCTCGAAGCGTGGGATCGCAGTCCGGGTAGAGGCCTGGAACGCCTTGCGGCCCGAGATCCAGGCGTCGAAGCCATCGAGCGCGCGTTCCAGCGGCGCGGTCTTGCGGATCGCGCAGCAGCCGTCCGGATCGTAGGACCAGCGCAGGCCAGGCCCGTCCTTCGCCTCGACCAGCGCCGGATCGGGGCGGGCGACGATCACGCCGGTGAGGCCGAGCCGTGCGATCAGCGCGTCGCGATAGGCGAGCGTCTCGGGAAACATCTTGAGCGTGTCGACGAAGATAACCGGCGTCGCTGGATCGGCCTCGGCGACCAGATCGAGCAGAACCGCCGATTCCGCGCCGAACGAGGAGACCACCGCGACATTGCCGGCCAAACCTTCGCGCAGCACCGTGGCGAGCATCGTCGCCGCATCGGCTCCGGCGAAGCGCGCGTTCAGCGCGGCTGCGTCGGCCAGGGTAAAGGTCGGCCTTACGTCGAGAAGGTCGAGCTTGCGGACCGCCTCAGCCATGCCGGCGCGCCCAGATCGGCTGCCGGCCGTCGGCAGCCTTCTGATAGACATAGTCGTAGCGGGCGAGCGCACGCGCCAGCACGACCGTATCGATCGCCGCCTCGGGCGCGAACGCGTCGAAGCCGCAACGGCGCATCAGCGGGATCTGATCGACCAGCACGTCGCCCTGCGCGCGCAGCTCGCCGGTATAGCCCGCCTCGCGCAGGATCCGCGCCGCCGAATAGCCGCGGCCGTCGCGGAACTTGGGAAAGGCGACCTCGATCAGAGCCATCCGGTCGAGATAGGGCAGCAGCGCGCGCGCATCGTCGTCCGATTCCAGCCGCACCGCGGTGGCGTTGGTCTGGCCGAGAAAGGCGTCGAGCGTCACCGCCGGCTCCTCGTGCGGCGCATCGTCGCGGAAGCGCAGGTCGGCCGGGACGGGGGCGGGCTCACCCATAGAGCGCCTCCTTGAACGGCTGCATGCCGACGCGGCGATAGGTGTCGAGGAAGCGCTCGCCCTCCTTGCGCAGGCCGAGATAGACCTCGGTCGCCTTCTCGACCGCATCGACGATGCCGTCCTCGCTGAAGCCCGGGCCGACGATCTTCGCGAGGCTCGCATCCTCCGCCCCGGAACCGCCGAACAGCAGCTGGTAATTCTCCTCGCCCTTACGGTCGACGCCGAGGATGCCGATGTGGCCGGCATGGTGATGGCCGCAGGCGTTGATGCAGCCCGAGATCTTGAGCTTGAGCTCGCCGAGGTCGCGCTGTCGCGCCGGATCGGCGAAGCGCGCCGCGATCTTCTGCGCGATCGGGATCGAGCGGGCGTTGGCGAGGCTGCAATAATCGAGGCCGGGGCAGGCGATGATGTCGCCGATCAGGTCGAGATTGGCGGGCGCGAGGCCGGCGCCGTCCAAGGCCTGCCAGACGGCATGGAGGTCCGCCTTGCGTACGTGCGGCAGGACGATGTTCTGCGCATGCGTGACGCGCAGTTCGTCGAAACTGTAACGGGTGGCGAGATCGGCCATCAGGTCGATCTGGTCGGCCGAGGCATCGCCGGGGATGCCGGCGGTCGGCTTCAGGCTGATGTTGACGATCGCGTAGCCCGGCGCCTTGTGCGGCCGGACATTCTGGTCGAGCCACAGGGCGAAGTCCGGGTCGGAACGATCGGCATCCTCGGCCAGGCCGGTCTCGAACGGCGGGGGGGCGAAGAACGCGCTGATGCGATCGAACTCGGCCTGGGGCGGATCGAGGCCGAGCGCCTTGACCGCCACGAACTCCGCCTCGACCTGACGGCGATATTCGTCCGCGCCGATCTCGTGAAGCAGGATCTTGATCCGCGCCTTGTAGATATTGTCGCGCCGGCCGTAGCGGTTGTAGACACGCAGGCACGCCTCGACATAGCTGAGCAGGTCCTCGGCGCCAACGAAATCCCGGATCTCGGGCGCGATCATCGGGGTGCGGCCCATGCCGCCGCCGACGAAGATCTTCGCGCCGAGCCGGCCGTCGCGCAGCACGAGCTGGATGCCAATGTCGTGCAGCCGCATCGCCGCGCGGTCTTCCTGAGCCGCGATCACCGCGATCTTGAACTTGCGCGGCAGATAGCTGAACTCGGGGTGGAACGTGCTCCACTGGCGGAGCAGCTCCGCCCAGGGCCGCGGATCGGCGACCTCGTCGGCGGCGGCGCCGGCGAACTGGTCGGACGAGATGTTGCGGATGCAGTAGCCGCTGGTCTGGATGGCATGCATCTCTGCCGTCGCCAGCTCGGCGAGGATGTCGGGCGCCTGATCGAGCTTGATCCAGTTGTACTGGATGTTCTGCCGCGTGGTGAAATGGCCGTAGCCGCGGTCATATTTGCGCGCGATATGCGCCAGCATCCGCATCTGCCGCCCGTCGAGCGTGCCATAAGGCACTGCGACGCGCAGCATGTAGGCGTGAAGCTGGAGGTAGAGACCGTTCATCAGCCGCAGCGGCTTGAACTGATCC
This sequence comes from uncultured Sphingomonadaceae bacterium, assembly GCA_964247195.1. Taxonomy (GTDB): domain Bacteria; phylum Pseudomonadota; class Alphaproteobacteria; order Sphingomonadales; family Sphingomonadaceae; genus JAQGLK01. The sequence continues at coordinate 7,301 of CAXTTP010000060.1, read as the reverse complement.
TCGCTCATCTCGCCAGCCAGGCGCCGCGCCACTTGGTCGCGGAAATCCTCGACCCGGGCATCGACCATCGCCTGATCATATTCGTCATATTTATACATGGCGCGCTCTCTGCAGGCTCATATCGACCAGCTTCCCACGGACGGGTCGGCCGGTGCCACGGCAAAATCGGCCCGCACCGTCGGGCCGGCGGCGCGAATCCGCTCCTTGATGTGGGCGGGGCGGGGACCCTGCGGCGTCGCGGCCGCGTCGATCACATAGGGCGTGTTGACGCGCCGCGCCGCCTCTTCCTGTGCGGCGATCGCCTCACCATGCTCGGCGACGTCGACCGCGTCGGCGACGTGGCGCGACCAGTCGCCGCCGGTCCACCAGATGACATCGCCGCTCGGCAGGTCGTTGCCCGTCAATATCTTCACGCCATGCTCTCCGCCCGCGTCGCGAACGCGCGTAGCCGGTTTGTCGCGTCGGACAACAGCACGACCTCGCCGACGACAATGATCGCCGGGCTCACCACCGCCTCGCGCTCGACCAGGTCGCCGAGATCGGCGAGCAGCGTCCGCATGGCGCGTGCGCCGGGGAGCGTGCCGCGCTCCAGCACCGCGACCGCCATGCCGGGCGAGACGCCGTCCGCCATCAGCTTGTCGGCGATCGCGCGCGCGCAGGAGACGCCCATGTAGATGACGAGCGTGCGGCCATGGCCCGCTAGGCCGGCCCAGCTCTGCTCGGCCAGGCCCTTGCACTGGCCGGCGACGAAGCTCACCGCGCTCGACCAGTCGCGGTGGGTCAGCGGCAGCATCGCCTCGGCGGCGCAGCCCAGCGCCGAGGACACGCCGGGCACGACCTCGACCGGCAGCCCGGCGGCGCGCACCGCGTCGACCTCCTCGCCACCACGGCCGAAGACGAACGGGTCGCCACCCTTCAACCGCACCACGATCGATCCGGCACGGACATGGGCGATGATCAGCGCGTTGATCGCCTCCTGCGGCAGCGTGTGCCGCGACCGCTTCTTGGCGACCGAGATGCGCTGCGCGTTGGGCGCGTAATCGAGCACGCGCTCGTCGATCAGCCCGTCATGGACGACCACGTCGGCCAGGCCGAGCGCCTCGACCGCGCGCAGCGTCAACAGCCCCGGGTCGCCGGGGCCGGCGCCGACGAGGATGACGCGCCCGCGCGCGTCCGGATCGAGGAGCGAGGTCATGAGCGGGAGATGGCGCTTCGTGGGCTTTCACGCAATCGATGGATGCTTGCCGGGCGGCTAGAGATACTTGTCCGGGTGCGGGCGATTGACCGCGGCGGCGCTGCGGATCATGGTTCCGGCATGGCTGGCAGAGCAGATGCGCGGATGCGCTACACCAATGTCGCGATCTGGCTCCACTGGGCGATCGCGGCGCTGATCCTCTTCAACCTCGCGACGGGGCTGTCCTTCGACCTGATCCCGCGCGCGGCGCGCGGCGCGCTCATCCCGTTCCACATCTCGTCCGGCATCACCGTGCTCGCGCTGACGATCGTCCGCATCGCCTGGCGGCTGACGCACCGGCCGCCGCCGATGCTGCCGATGGCGGCGTGGGAGAAGGGTCTCGCGCGCGTCGTCCACTTCCTGCTCTATGTGGCGATGCTCGGCATGCCGCTCACCGGCTGGGCGCTGATCTCGGCACATGGCAGCCCGCCTTCGGCGGCCGGTACCGCGGCACCGCTGCCCGGCGATCGGCCGCCGGGCGCGATGCCGCTGCCCAAACCGGGCGGGCCGACGTTGATCTGGGGCGTCATTCCGCTGCCGAAGCTGGCGCCGATCGTTCATCTCGGTGACGGTCCGGACGGCGCCGCCAAGCTCCATGAGGCGCACGAGATGTTCGAGGCGCGGCACGGCACCGGCGGCTGGATCTTGCTCGGGCTGTGGATCCTGCACGTCGCCGGCGCGCTCAAGCACCAGTTCGTCGACCGCCGGCGCGAGCTCGCCCGGATGGGTGTGGGCGAGGCCGAGCCGGCCTAGCCGTCCCGCAATCCGACGCCGATCGAGGCGCGCGCCTGCTCTACTTCGGACGAGACGACCGGATAGGCGCAATAGTCCGCGGCGTAGAATGCGCTGGGGCGATGGTTGCCGGAGAGGCCGACGCCGCCGAATGGCGCGTTCGAAGGCGCGCCGTTGGTCGGGCGGTTCCAGTTGACGACGCCCGCACGCATGCTGCTCCAGAAGCGGTTGTAGAGCTCCGGGGAGCCGCCGATCAGCGACGAGGACAGGCCGAAGCGGGTCGCATTGGCCTCCGCGATCGCGGCGTCGAAGTCGGCGACCCGGATGAGCTGCAGCACCGGACCGAAGATCTCGGCATCGGGCCGGTCGGCGACTTCGGTCACGTCGATCAGCGCCGGCGACAGGAACGGCTTGTCGGGATCGCGCCGGGCGAGATGCTTGATCGGCCGGCCGCCCTTCAGCAGCAGGTCGAGGAAGGTCTCCTCGACCTGGTCGGCGGCGGCGTTGTCGATCAGCGGGCCCATGAACGGAGCGGGCTTGGCATGGGGTTCGTCGACGATGATCCGGTCGATCAGCTTGCCGATAAGCGCGACCAGCGGCTCGTGCGCGCCGTCGCGCACGATCAGCCGCCGCGCTGCCGTGCAGCGCTGGCCGGCGGACATGTAGGCGGACTGGACGATCACCGTCGCCGCGGCGTGGATGTCGGTCGCGTCCCAAACCACCAGCGGGTTGTTGCCGCCGAGCTCCAGCGCGAGGATCTTGTGCGGCGTCTCGGCGAAGGCGCGGTGAAGCATCATCCCGGCGCGCGCGGAGCCGGTGAACAGCAGGCCGTCGATGCCCGGATGCTGCGCCAGCGCCGCCCCTTCGGCCGGACCGCCGGCGAGGAACTGAACGACGCCATGCGGTACGCCGGCGGCATGGTAGCAGTCCACCAGGAACTCGCCCGTCGCCGGCGTCTTCTCGGACGGCTTGAACACCACCGCGTTGCCCGCGATCAGCGCCGGCACGATGTGGCCGTTCGGCAGATGCGCCGGGAAATTATAGGGCCCGAGCACGGCGAGCACGCCATGCGGCTTGTGGCGGATCGCCGTGCGCAGGCCCATCGCGCCCTGCATCACGTGCTGCGCCGTGCGTTCGGCATAGGCGTTGACCGAGATGTCGACCTTGCCGATCACCGACTCGACCTCGGTGCGCGCCTCCCACAGCGGCTTGCCGGTCTCGCGCGCGATCAGGTCGGCGAACGGGTCCAGCCGCGACCGGACCGTGTTGGCGAAGCGGCGCATCGTCTCGATCCGCACGGTGACCGGCCGCGCGGCCCAGCCGGCCCATGCCTCGCGCGCCGCCGCCACTTCCTCGTCGACGTCGCCGGTCAGGCCGCGCCACAGGATCGCGCCCGTCGCGGGCTCCGTCGAGATCAACTCGGTCGACATCAGGCAGTAAGGGCTCCAGGCGGTGCGGGGTTCATTACAGCGGAAGGTATCAAAAATTTTGTATCGGGCCGGACGCTTGCCCCATGGCTTCGCCCATTCGCCGCACGGCGGCAACCTTTGTTGTAAACGGCCCCCAGTCGTCGGCTTCGGCGATCGCCGCCCAGATCGCCTCGACCTCGCCGATATGCATCGAGCAGGGCTCCGCATCCGACCAGTAGGGATGACTGAGCGGACGTGACGGGGCGAAGCCCGCGATCGCGGCGTTGAACCCGGCAACGGCAGGTCCGGCGTAGATCGGATCGGCCGGCGAGGGCGCGCGGCGGCGGCCGCCGGTCCAGTCGAAGAAGAAGCGGTCGATCTCGATCTCGCTGTCGTTCAGCGCCGTCTCGATCGCCTGCAGGAGCGCCAGATCCTCCCGCTCGCCGAGAGGCGCGACGCCGAGCCGCGCGAAGATCGCCTCGGCGAAGGCGCGTTCATAGTGCGTGGCGAAGGCTTCCAGCGGCGGCGTCAGCGTCTCGACCGGCGCGATCAGGCGCAGCGCGACCGCGAGCTGGACGACGTCCCAGTGGATCGCCTGCGCCTGCCGCCCGAACGCGTAGAGCCCGTTCTGGTCGAAATAGGCGGCGGTGAAGCCCGGCTCCCAGCGCGGCGTGAAGCGCCACGGACCATAATCGAAGCTCTCGGCGGTGATGTTGATGTTGTCGCTGTTGAGCACGCCGTGGACGAAGCCGGCTGCCATGTACGATGCCGCCAGCCGCGCCGTGCCGCGCACGACATGGTCGAGCAGCCGGGCCGCCGGCGCGTCGCCGGGCGCCTCGCCGTACAGTTCCTCAAGGCAGTAGCCGACCAGCCGGGCCATGCTCTCCTCGTCCTTGAACCAGGCGAGCCGCTGAAAGCTGCCGATGCGGATGTGACCGTGGCTGAGCCGGACAAGCACCGCCGAGCGGGTCGGCGACGGCTCGTCACCGCGGTGGAGCTGCTCGCCGGTCTCGACCAGCGAGAAGCTCTTGGAGGTCTCGACGCCGAGCGCCTCCAGCATCTCGGTAGCGAGCACCTCGCGCACACCGCCCTTGAGCGTCAACCGCCCGTCGCCGAAGCGGCTCCAGGGCGTCTGCCCCGAACCCTTGGTGCCGAGGTCGAGCAGCCGGTCGGCGCCGTCGCGGGCCTGGGCGAAGAGGAAGCCGCGGCCGTCGCCGAGGTCCGGATTATATTGCCGGAACTGATGGCCGTGATAGCGTAGCGCGAGCGGCTGGGGCAGGCTGCCGTCCAGCGGCACGAACCGGCCGAAATGGGCAATCCACCGTTCGTCGGGAAGGTCCGCGAGCCCGATCGTCGCCGCCCAGCGATCGTTGCGGAAGCGCAGCCGCGTTTCCGGGAAGGCGGCGGCCGCTACCGGATCGTAGAAGGCATCGCCGAGATCGAGAATCGTCGTCGCGGGGCGGTAGGCGGAAGGTTGCGGGCTGGCGTTCATGCCGCGATATGGGGGTGGGCATCGCGGGGACGCAAGCATGGCGGACTGGACCGACGGCTATTGGTGGTCCAACGACGGGCTCCGGCTGCACTATCGTGACTATGCGGGGCCCGCCGACCGACCGCCGATCCTGTGCGTGCCCGGGCTTACCCGCAACGCCGGCGATTTCGCCGCCGTCGCCGAGCGGCTCGCCGGCGACTGGCGGCTGATCTGCGTGAATCTGCGGGGGCGCGGCGAGAGTGCCTACGCCAAGGATCCGCTCACCTATGTGCCGCTCGTCTATCTGCAGGACCTCGAGGCGCTGATCGGTACGCTCGCGCTGCCGAGCGTCGTCGCCTTCGGCACGTCGCTCGGCGGGCTCATGACGATGCTGCTCGCCGCGACCGGCCGCGCCAGCATCGCGGGCGCGCTGATCAACGACATAGGCCCCGCGATCGAGCCGGCCGGCCTGGCCCGCATCCGCGGCTATGTCGGCCGCGGCGGCAGCTGGCCGACCTGGCTGCATGCCGCACGCGGCATCGCCGACACCCAGCGCGCGGCCTATCCCGACTATGGGATCGAGGACTGGCTGCGCATGGCCAAGCGGCTCTGCCGGCTAACCAACGCCGGGCGGATCGTGTCCGACTATGATGCGCGCATCGCCGAGCCGCTGCGGCTGGCCGGGGGCGAGGCCGGCGTCGACCTTTGGCCTACGCTCGACGCACTGCGCGGCGTGCCGACCCTGCTGATCCGCGGCGCCCTGTCCGACGTGCTCTCGCAGCCGACCGCCGACGAGATGGCGCGGCGGCTGCCGATGCTGCAGCGGGTGACGCTGCCGCGCGTCGGCCATGCCCCCACGCTCGACGAGCCGGAATGCCGCGCCGGCATCGACCGGCTGCTCGCCCGCGTCCTGGCGGAACTCTAGCCCGGCGGCCCGCGTCTACCTCGCTTCGGGTAGTGGGTGAGCAGCGCATGCCGGATTACGCCATCGATCGCCTCGTCTTCGGTCCAGACGACGTAGATCTCTCGCGCTCGCCGCTCGCCGGGCGGATCGATGCCGAGACCTATGTGCTGGGTGCGTTCAACCCCGGGCTGACGCGGCTGCCGAACGGCAACCTCCTGATGATGGTCCGGATCGCCGAGGCACTGCGCGAGCCGGTCGCGGACGAAACGGTGCGCTCGATCCGCTGGGAAGCGGGCGAGTACCGGCTCGATCCCTGGCCGCTCGACGACGTCGAGCTCGACGATCCGCGCATCTTCCGGATC
>CAXTTP010000060.1:0-1179 GCA_964247195.1 uncultured Sphingomonadaceae bacterium | reverse complement strand
GATCAAGGACCATAGCTGGCGGGTGATCGCGCTCACCTCGCTCTCCTGGCTGCTCCCGGTCGAGCTCTCGGCCGACGGGCTGGAGGTGATCGCGGTGCGGTATGACCGGGCGATCGCACCGGCTGCCTCCTGGCAATGCTATGGCATCGAGGATGCGCGGATCAGCCGCGTCGGCGACCGCTGGCTGATGACGACCTGCGCGGTCAGCCCGGAACGGCTGTCGACCGCGCTCTATTCGTCGCGCGACGCCGTCGACTGGCGGCTGGAGGGCATGGTCCTCGATCACCAGAACAAGGACATGTTGATCTTCGAGGGGCTTATAGGCGGCAAATATTGGGCGCAGACCCGGCCGCTCGGTGAGACCTGGCTTGCTTATCCGCCCGGCAGCGAGTGGCGCGCCGGGCCGGCGATCAACCTCGCCAGCTCGCCCGACGCGCTGCACTGGAAGCCGCACGAGGGGCCGGGGCTGCGTCCGCACGCGGCTACCGTCTCGACCGCGCGAATGGGCGGCAGCGCGCCGCCGGTGCTCACCCGCGACGGCTGGCTGACGCTGTGGCACGGGGTCGCGCCGAAGGGCGCAGTCGGCGTCTACCGCACCTATTGGTCGATCCTCGACCGCGACGATCCGAGCATCGTGGTCCGCAGCGAGCATGAGGCGCTGCTCGAGGCGAACGACGCGCTCACCGCGCCGCTCGCCGACCGGATCTATCTGAACCATGTCGTCTTCACGACCGGCATCGCGGACGCAGGCGACCATTATATCGTGGCCTCCGGCGAGGCGGACCTCGCCTGCCGCATCACCCATGTTCCGAAGGCGGTGTTCGGGCTCTAGCCGTTGCTGTTGGCGGCCTTGCGGCGCAACTGCGGGGCCCGCTCGAACACCGCGATGAACTCGCCGTCGCGCCCCCTGACCCCGATCCGCCAGCCGGTGAAGCCCGCCTCCAGCCCGCGCTGCGGATCGCCCAGCACGGCAACCTCGAACGCGCCGCTATCCTCGTGCATGCCGACGATCGAGGTGCAGGACTGGCCGAGGATCAGGTCGCCCGCGGCATAGTTCGAATCGCGCGATCGATAGGCGGTCTCCGCGTCCGCCTCGAACAGCGCCGGGCCGAGCGTGACGCCGCGCACGTTCGAGCGCTCGTCGCGTGAGAAGGCGATGGTGGTGAACGCCGCCTCTCC
>CAXTTP010000059.1:0-11919 GCA_964247195.1 uncultured Sphingomonadaceae bacterium | reverse complement strand
TCAGCCAGGCCGCGACCGCGATGCTCGCGCAGGCCAATCAGAGCTCGCAGGGCGTGCTGAGCCTGCTCCGCTAAACCGGGCCTGCCCGCAGGTGGCGGGCACGGAATGTAGCTTTGCGTAGATCATGCCGGTCGCACCCTCGGGTGCGGCCGGCATCCTCGTTCGGGTCAGAACAGGGTGGTCAGCATGTAGAAGAATGCGCCCACCGCCGCCGAGGCGGGGATGGTGACGATCCAGGCGACGACCACGCTGCGTGCCACGTCCCACCGCACCGCCGATGCCCGCCGCGCGGTGCCGGCGCCGATGATCGCCCCGGTGATCGTGTGGGTGGTGGAGACCGGCACGCCGATCGCCGACGCCGCGAACAGCACGATCGATCCGGCGAGGGACGCGCTGAAGCCCTGATGCTGGGAAAGCTTGGTGATGCGCGATCCCATCGTCTCGATGATCTTCCACCCACCGGTCATCGTGCCGAGCGCGATCGCGACGTAGCAGCTGATCGCCACCCAGTGCGGCACCGCGAACGGCCCGCTGAGATGGCCGGTGGAGTAGAGCAGCACGGTGATGATGCCCATCGTCTTCTGCGCGTCGTTCAGTCCGTGGCTCAGCGAATAGGCCGCCGACGACAGCAGGTGCAGCGCGCGAAAGCTGCGCTCGGCGGTCTGGGCGGAGGATCGCCGCAACAGCCAGCTGCTCGCCAGCATGATGAGCATCGCCAGCATCATGCCCAGCGTCGGCGACAGCACGATCGCGATCAGCGTCTTGTTCAGCCCGCCCCATTGCACGCCGCCGAGCCCGGCATGGGCGACGCCCGCGCCGATCAGCCCGCCGACGAGCGCATGGCTGCTCGACGACGGGATGCCCTTCGCCCAGGTGAGGATGTTCCAGAACATCGCCCCCGCCAGCGCGCCGAAGATCACCGCCGGCGTCACCACATCCTTGTCGATCAGGCCCTTGCCGATCGTTTCCGCCACGGCGTGCAGGCTCGGGAAGGCGATCGTCAGGAAATAGGCGGCGAAGTTGAACGAGGCGGCGAACAGCACCGCGCGCACCGGCGTGAGCAGCCGGGTGGCGACGACGGTGGCGATCGAATTGGCCGCATCGTGCAGGCCGTTGAGGAAATCGAACGCCAGTGCGACAAACACCAGCCCAACGAGCAGCGGAAAGGCGATTTCGTGCATCGGGGATCAGGCGTTGTCGATGACGATGCCGTCGATCGCGTTCGCCACATCCTCGAACGCATCGACGATCCGTTCGAGATGTTTGAAGATCTCGCGATCGACGACGAAGCGCAGGGTGTCGGTCGCGCCATACCGCTTGAACGTCTTCTTCAGGCCGGCGGCGTGGATCTCGTCGGCATGGCCTTCCATGCGCACCAGCCGCTCGGTCAGCTCGTGCAGGCGCGCGCCGTTTGCCGCGACATCGCGCAGCAGCGGCATCGCCTCGCACATCACCCGCGCGGCATCGACGATGATGGCCGCCATGTCCTTCATCTCCTGCTCGAACAGCTCCACCTCGTAGAGCGCGATGGCGTTGGCCGCCGCCTGCATCTCGTCGATCGAATCGTCCATAGATCCGATCAGGCTGGTGATCGCGCCACGATCGAACGGCGTCAGGAACGTCTTGCGGACGGTTTGCAGCATCTCGCGGTTGATCTCGTCGGCGTCATGCTCGCGCTCGCCGATCTCGCGGATGTGATCCTTGCGGGCCGAGCCGCCTTCCAGCAGCCGCGCCAGCGCATCGGCGGCGGCGGTGACGGTAGCGGCGTGCGCCTCGAACAGCTCGAAGAAATTGCCCGTCTTCGGGAGCAGGCGCTGAAACCAGGCAAACATCTTTCCTACCTTCGATCTTTCGGCCACGACGTTCAGGATATTGGTGCGGCGCGCAGCGGCCTTGAATTCCGATGCGCCGAACGAGCGGATCAGATCGCGCAGGTCCGGCTCCGCCACGGCGCCCGCGGCCTCGGCAAGGGTGAACCAGCGCCGGTCGCGCTCGTCCTTCTCCTTCCAGTCGGTCAGTTCGCTCGTGACGGCGAGCGGAAAGACGTCGACATCGGCCATCAGCGATGCGCCGCTGCCGCGCCGCTTGCGGTATCGGTAGGAGCCGAGCGGGGTGGGGCAGATGAGGCCGCGAACGCCCGCTTCCTCCTCCGCTTCCATCGCGGCGGCGATGTGCGGCGCCACGCCGGCGCCGACATTGCCCTTGGGTATGACCCAACGGCGCGACTGGCGGGATGTCACCAGCAGGATGCGAACCGACGCATCGGCGGCGGCACCTTCGGAACGGTAGGGCAGGGCGGCGATCTGGTGGATGGGGCTTCTCCGGAACGAACGACGGGATCGGCCAGTCCCGATATATCCTGACGTTAAATCGAAGGCTTAGGCAAGCGGGATGGCGCGCGATTGCGACGCAAGCTTTGGTTCAGCCGGCCGTAATCAACAGCGAGGCGGAGCGGGGATGCGACCCGAACACCCGCTCCGCCTCACAGGCCGGCGGCAGGGGGAATGCGTGACGGAGCAGGTGAACGAAGCGGCGGCGGACCCGATCGCGGCATGTCCGTGGTGCGGACCCGGATCGCGCCTCGCTTTGCGCGGCGACGGTGCCGGTGGGCAGGCGCTGTGGTGTACCCATTGTGGCTGCAAGGGCCCGACCGTCAGCCTGAGCGGTCAGGACTTCGCCGAGGCGGACGAGCAGACGAAAGTGCGCTGGTCGGCCCGGGCGGATCGTCGGCGCACGGCACTGCGAGAGGCGATTGATCGCATCCGTGGCGAGATCGCGTTACACCAGCTGATGTACGGGAAAAGCATGCCGCCGGGCAGCGCTATCTCGGTGGCGTATCAGGATCTGTCCGCCCTGCTCGGGGTGGTGACCCATTGAGTCACAGGCGCAGCACCAGCGCGGCCAACGTGACGATCGCCGCCGGCAGACAGGCCAGCACGAGCCGTCGCGCGGGCAGCACGGGCCGCTCGCCCAGCACCAGAACGGTCGCGAGCAGAGCGGCGAGGCCGGTCCAGAGATGATAGCGCAGCTCGGCCGCGACGCTGAAGATCAGGTAGCCGCAGCCATAGAATAAGGATGAGAGCGCCAGCGGCACGGCCAGGCGTGCCTCGCGCCGGCCCCAGCCCGCGATTACCGCGCCGAGCGCCACCGCGATCCAGACGATCGGCCAGCCGAGCGGCGTATGCGCCGATGCGACGGCAAGCCAGTCGAGCAAACGCCAGGCCGGGTTCGGGGTGATGCGGAACCCCCATTGATTGGGCGCCGATGCGATCGGCACCGGACGCTCCGCCGTGTCCGCGACGGGCACCAGGCGGGTGTTGATGGCGAAATGCGTCCAGCGATGGGCGGCATAGGCGAGGGGATGCGACAGCACGGCGCGTGCCCAGACCAAGGTGGGCTTGACCCCGGCGGAGGCCATCCGGGCGTTCCAGGCGGAATAGCCTAGCGGACATTCGGGATCGACCCAATCCGAATAGCTGTCCCACTTGGCGGGCCGGTAGCAGTCATGATTGACCCGCACCGGATCGCTCACCCCCAGCTGTGGCGGGAAGACGCTGACACCGCCATGCTCGGTGATGCCGCCCAGATCGAAGATGACGAGCGACAGCTCGACGCCGCTCCGCTTCGCCCCGATCAGCCGGTTGGCGATCGGCATCGCCGCGAGCAGCGCCGCTGCCGCGACAGCACTGGTGACGAGCAGGCGGGGCCCGTTCGCCCACGCGCCACGCGGCAACAAAGCGACGAGCAGCGGCAGGCAGGCCGTGAAGGCATTGAACCGGAGCGTCGCGGCGAAGAACAGGAGGATCATGGCGAGCGCCGCCGCCCACCATCCGCCGCGTTCCGCCCGCACCGCCAGCAGGGCGGTCGCCGCGAGCAGCGCACCGGCCATCAGGCTGTCCTTGAGGATGTTGCCGCCTAGGGCGAGGCCCAGCGGCAGCAGGCCACAGGCGAGCAGGCACCAGGCCACCGCAGGCCGCCCGCGCCGCAGCATCACCGTCGCCAGCCCGCCCAGCCCGCCCCAGTAGAGCGCGAGTTGCAGCAGCATCATCGGCGCGGGACCGGAATGGAGCGGGATGAGGCGTGCCCACACCCAGTCCATCGCCGGCGGATGCCAATCGTCTATCTGCCCGCTGAGCGCCTGCCCATATTGGCGGACCGGATCCCAGCTCATCAGGCCCGGCCAATAGGCATAGCCCGTCAGGCTCGCGGCGGCGACGGCGGCCAGCCACAGCGCGATCGATCCGCGTACCCCGCCAAGCTGATTGATCCTGTGCAAGCCGAACCTCCCGATCTCCCGCCATTGCCGAAGCGGCGGGGAGCATGCGAGCGGAATCGCAACGGCGGAACGGCCGGCCCGTTCTCCGGGAGGTCAGGCGTCTCCGGTCAGAAGCCGACGCTGACCGTGCCGAACACCTGCCGCTCGGCCAGCGGGAAGAAGTTGTAGGTGCCGCTCGCCGCGCCGATGCTGAGCGTGGAAGGCGCCTTCTTGTCGGTGATGTTCGTCACGTTGATCGCGGCCGACAATTTGCGGATGCGCGACCCTGCCGGCAGCGGCACATCCACCGCGATCCGGCCCGACAAGGTGAAATAACCACGCACCGAAAGATCGTTGGTGAAGGTGGCGTAACGCTTGCCGAGATAATCGCCGACGAGCTGGAACTCCACCGGCTCCACATTGAGCGTCGCTACCGTCTTGTTCAGCCAGTCCGGCGAACCCGGCACCTTCTTGCCCGCGGTCCGCACGGTCGTGCTGGTGCCGGTGACGTAATCGTCCTTGTAGATCGATCGGTTGTACGAGAGCGCGTTATACAGGCTGAACGTCCGGCCGAAGCGCAGGGTGGCGGCGAAGTCCACCCCATCGGTCTTCACGCTGCCGACATTCTGCAGGATCGTGGCGCCGCTGACGATCGCGGTGATCGTGCTGTTCGGACTGATCGCGAGCAGGCGATTGCTGAAATCGACGTGATAATAGCTGATCTGCCCCTCGATCCCGGTCAACGGCCCGACATCGACGCTGCGGCGGAGGCGGGCGCCTGCCTCGTAGGTCCAGCTGGTTTCGGGCTTGGTGTTGCTCTTGAAGAAGTCGAACAGCGTCTGGCTGCCAAGGGCGAAGGGGGAGAGGCCGGCGGCCGCGCTCGTCTGGAACTGGCGCATGTTCTTCTGCGCGTTGAAGAAGAGCTGGCTGCCCTCGCCAACCTCCCACACGCCGCCGACCTGCGGCAGGAACAGCCGCTTCGTCGTCAGCCGGCCCACCGGCAATTCGCGCGAGCCGGTGAAGGAGCCGGGTATCGGCTGCACCGGCACCTGCTGGCTGGCGCGCTGGATCGCGCCCTTGAAGCCCGCCTGGAGGGTGACGGCCGATGTGATGTGCCACGCATCCTGAAGATGATATTGATATTCGTCGACGCGGATCTGGCTGCCATATTGGGTGATGAGCGGCGAGGCGTAATCCTCCGGCCGGCGATAGGGCGACGACGGATCGTTCACGTCGAGGGCGTACCAGCGGCGATAGGCGGAGGATCGCTGATGCTCGTACCAGCCGCCCACCTCGACATCATGGTTGCCGAACGTCGCCTGAAGGTTGGAGATGCCGCCGAACCGCTCGATCCGATACTCGGTGGTGCGCGAGGCGAGGCCCGACCCGCCGAAGATGGTGGAAAGGCGAGCCAGGTTCGTGGTGGAGGTGGGGCTGCTGCCGGCCGCGCCGGGATAATAATAAGAGAAGAGCAGCGGCAGGCCCGCCACGGTGATCGGCCCGGCGACGATGCCGACGCCGCTATTATGGTGATAATAGCCGGTGTTCGACCAGGTAATCGCATCGCTCAGCTTGGCATCATAGCGCAGATAGCCGAGATAGTCGCGACGGATCGCCGCGCTGTAATAGTTGCTGTAGTTGGAGCCGGAGGCGGCATAGGTCGCCGCGCCGTTATACGGCTTCTGGTTGGCATAATAAGCCAGCGCATCGGTGAAGTTCGGATAGAGGAACGGCCGCGTATAGGGTTGGTAGGTCTGCGTCGCGGAGACCACCGTCGCGTCCTCGTTCGGCTCGGCCTTGGTGGAGAAAGCGAAGTAGCCGGTCAGCGTGCCGCGGTCGCCCTCGTGCACCAGCTTCGCATTGGCCTGCCAGCCTTTCTGCTCGCCATCGAAATCCCACGCCTTGGCATATTGCCGCACGCCAGAGACATAGAGGCGGGTGTTGCCACCAAGATCGCCGCTGTCGAGCCGCAGATAGCTGCGGAACGCATCGTGGCTGCCCAGCGTCTGCGCGGCGCGGACGCCGAAGCTGTCGTCGGGATCGCTGCTGAACGTATCGATCGTGCCGCCGAGATTGCTGGTGGAGGGGGTGCGCAGATCACCGGCGCCGGTGGCCAGGTTCACCCGGCCGACATTTTCGGAGATCACCGCACGCTGGGGGCTCAGGCCGTTATAATTGCCATATTGCTGATCGCCGAGCGGCACGCCGTCCAGCGTGTAGCCAAGCTGTTGCTGGTTGAAGCCGTGGATGAACAGCGAGATGTTCTGTTCGTTGTTGCCCCATGGGTCCGCCGTCAGGAAGGTGACGCCGGGCAGCGTCTGGATCGCCTTCAACGGGCTGATGCCGGGCAGGATCTTCTGGATTTCCGGCCCTTCGAGGGTCGAGACGGAGCGCGTCACCCGGCCGGTGACGACGATCGCATTGTCGATCTCGCCGGCACCGGCATCCGCCGCCTCGGCGGGCGCGGCCGGCAACGCCACGTCGGCGAATGCCGCCGATGCGGTGGAGGCGAGGAGAAGGACGAAGGAAGCGCGGACGAATGACATGGGATCCCCTTGGATATCGTCGGGTCCGCGTGAAGCCGCGATTCGCTCTGACGATGCGGGGTGATTGGCAGCGGCCCGATGCAGCGGCGTGACGCCGGCATGGCTGTTTGATGACAGCACCCGATTGGCGGCCGGCAGGCGGCCGCACCCGCCCTCAGGCGACGCATTCCTGTCGCGCGGCGGGATCGAAGGTCGTACCGACCGGCCCGCCATGATAGCCGCATGGCCACCGCTGCCGGGTGCCCGGCCGGCCCCAGGCCGGCTGATCGAGGAACGGATACCAGCAGATGCCCTGCACCGGAGCACCCGATGCAGCGACCTCCGCCTGCACATGATCGAGCCACGCCGATTGGCAGTCGCCGATGAAGGGGAAGCGCCTGCGCGCCTTCGGATGGCCGACGTGCCAGCTGGTCTCCATGATCGCCAGCGGCAGTCCGTAACGCCGCCATACGGCGCGAAGCACATCGACGAGCGGCACGGTGGCGTCATGCGGATAATAATTGATCCCCACCACGCTGATCCAGCCGGTCGCGACGAGCGCGTCGGTGGCCGCGAACACATCCTCATCGAGCCGGTGGATCGGATCGCAGGTGTAGAAGCGGGCATCGTTCATCAGCCCGAATGCCGTCATCATGCGCTTGGCCGTGGCGATCGCCTCGCGGCGGGGCCGGCGGCAGAGCAGCGGCCACAGTGAAGGTTCGTTGACCGCGACGATGTGGGCCGGACCGGACATCGCCTTCGCACAGCGGATCGCGTGGGCGGTGCGATACGGCGGAGGATCGAAGTGGCTGAGATCCCAGATGACGCGCATGTCATCCGGCACCGCCGTCACCCGCGCCGCCGGATCGTGCCGCCACGGCAGGCCATCGCGTGTGGTACGGATGCCCAGCGACACGGCCCGATCATAGTGGCGCCGCATGTCGGTATCGGGCGTGTGACGCGTATCGACCAGCAGATCCTGGTTGCACCAGCCGAGATGCCCGCATTCGAAGCCCGCCCAGAGCGGAACGGTCATGCGCCTTTGTCCATGCCGGCCGCATAGCGACACGGCCGCTTCGTTGCCAAGTTCTTTGTTCGTTCCGCACCGGCAGGCGCGTTGTCGACGGCGCCGAAAGCACGCCGAGCTTACCCGTCGTTAATCAGATTCCGATAGGCCGTCCGCGATGAAAGCGCGCGCCGCCAGATACCTGATCCCCCTTCAGGGAGCCACCGCCATGCTCGCCCTTGTCGCGTTCACCATGTGGCCGCCATCATCGGGCGCGATGCTGCTCGTGCCGCTTGCAAGCGGCAGCCTCGATAGCGTGGCGAAAATCGCGCTCGCAGGCGGTGCGACCCTGCTGGGCGCGGGGCCATTGCCGGGATCGCTGGTCGTTGTCGGGAATCGATCGCGTATTTTTCAGCAAATCCGGGCGTGGGACGTTGTGCTGATGGCAGCTCCACCGGCCGGCTGCGGCAACCGGGTCGCGACAGGAGCGGCGGCGTGACGCGGCTGTCGCGGGCGATCGCCGCTGTGACAAGCGAGCAGGCGGATCGGCGGCCGATGAACCCGCTGGACCGGCTCCGCCGCCGCAGCGTCCAGGCCTGGGCCCTGATCGGCTGGATTTCGCTGGCGCTGCTGCTGCTCGGCAACATGGCGCTGGACACCGACGTGGGCGGCCCGCTGCTGCTGGGAGGCGTCATCCTCAATATCGGCCCGACGATCATGGCGCTGCGCGGGCGCTATGATGCGGAGGCCCGCACGATCGTGGGCTCGCTGGCGGCGATCATTCCCGCGATGATGGTCTTCCTGCTGCGCGGGCACCCGTGGCAGATGGACGCGCACATGTATTTCTTCGTCGGCATGGCCGCCTTGGTGATGCTGGCGGACTGGCGCCCGATCGCGCTGGCCACGGGGCTGACGGCCGTTCACCATATCCTGTTGCAATGGCTCGCGCCGGAATGGGTCTTCGCGGGCAGCGGGAATGTCGATCGGGTGATCTTCCATGTGGTCGCGGTCGCGCTGCAATGTGGCGCCCTGACCATCCTGACGATCCAGCTCGAGCGCCTGTTCACCTCGCAGGAGCAGGCGCTGTGCCGCGCCCGCGAGATGACCGAGGCCGCCGAACGCGGGCGGCAGCAGACCGAACAGGCGATGGATCAGGCGCGTGCCGCAGAGGCGCTCGCCGCGCATGAGCGGAGCCAGCGGCAGGAGGAGGTGGCCCGGATCGCGATCGAGCGGCGGGGCGAACTCGTCACCCTCGCCAACGAGTTCGAGCGTTCGGTCGCGTCCGTCGTGAAGGGTATCGGGGCTGCGACAGAGCGGCTGGAGCATGCCGCCGTCCAGCTGGAGGAGGCCGCCGGAGGTGCGACGGCCGAGGCGGTGGAGGTCGCCTCCGGCGCGATCCGCGCGGCATCCGACATCACCCGGGTCGCCTCGTCGATCCGCGACCTCTCGCAGTCCATCCGGACGATCGCCATCGCCGCCGATCAGCAGTCTGCATTGTCGGAGCGGGCAAGCCTGGAGGCAAAGCGGAGCGTACAGACCGTCGCGATGCTGGAGGAACATGCCGTCCAAATCGAGGGCTTTCTCGACGACATACGCGCCATCGCAAGCAAATCGAACCTGCTTGCGCTGAATGCCACGATCGAGGCGGCACGGGCAGGCGACGCGGGGCGCGGCTTTGCGGTGGTGGCGGGCGAGGTCAAGTCGCTGTCGGCGGATACAACCCGCGCGAGCGACCGGATCGGCCGACTGATCGCCGGTATCCGCGAAGGCGTGGCCGACACCGGCGAGAAGCTGCGCAGCTTCAACGGCGCGATCGGGCAGGTCTCCACCGCAGCATCCGACATCGCCGCCGCGGTGGGCGAGCAGCGCCTGGCGGCGCAGGATGCGGACACGGGGGCGGGGCGGGCAGCGCAGACCGCCGACGAGATCGAGAGCCGCATCGTCAGCGTGGCCAGATCCGCCGGATCGGCATCGTCCTTATCGGCTGCGGTGCGCGCCAGCGCCAGCGACCTGGCCACCAGCGCTCGCGACCTGCGCACATCGACGGACCTGTTCATCTCGTTTCTGCAAGCGGAAGAACTGGTGGCCGCGTAGCCTTTGATCGGCCGGGCGAGACGCGCGCGACCATGAACGTGAGGCGCGTGCCGAAGAGAGCACGCGATCGATCAGTCAAAGGCTAGCCGGCGGCCCTCTCAACGGTGGGCGGAGATATGTCCGGGTCGGCGTTGGCGGAAGCGCCAAACCTGCAAATCCGACGCCCATGACGAAGGCGATCAGAGCGGCGAGCTGGATCGGATCGATCGCGCCCAGCGCCGCGGCCGACAGGCCGGAGAAGGCGCAACGCATTTCCGCCTTGCCGTGATCCTTCGACCTGCCGTGATCGGGCATGTCGCCGTGCATCCCCGGCATGGCCATCGTCATCATACGCGGGGCAGTGCCGGAGCAGATCGTGATTGTGAGACGGTCATGGTCAGCAGCGATCATATAGCCGGTCGGCACCAGCAGCTTAAGCAACGGCGTTGCAGCGCAGATCACTGTGACGTGACCCCCGCCTTTCATCCAGCGGCAAGCAGAGACCGACCGGTGTTGTCGCGCAGGAGCGCGGGTGAAGCAACGGGCGGGGTTAACCCCGCCCGTTGCTGTTCGAGTTCGGCAGCGAACGCTGCCGGTGTGGCGTAGCCGAGCGAGGAGTGCGGCCGCTCGGTGTTGTAGTCGTCGACCCAGCGGGCGAGGATCGACCGGGCCTGACCGATGGTGAAGAACAGCGTCTCGTTGAGGAGCTCGTCGCGCATGCGACCGTTGAAGCTCTCGATGAACCCGTTCTGGGTCGGCTTGCCCGGCGCGATGTAGTGCCACTCGATGCCGGCGTCGCCGAACCAGGCGAGCACCGCGTTCGAGGTGAGCTCGGTGCCGTTGTCGCTGACGATCATCTTCGGCCTGTCGCGCCTGGCGATCAGATCGGCCAGCGCGCGCACGACCCGCCGGCCCGAGATCGATGTGTCGACCACCGCTCCGATGCACTCGCGCGTTACGTCGTCGACGATGTTGAGCACGCGGAACCGCCGGCCGGTGACGAGCTGGTCGTGGACGAAATCCAGGCTCCAGCGCTGGTTGGGAAGCGCCAGCACCGGCGCAGGTGCCCGCGCACCCACGGCGCGCTTCCGTCCCTTCCGGCGACGCACCGTCAGGCCCTCCTCGCGGTAGAGCCGTTGGGTCTTCTTGCGGTTGATCGAGATGCCGTCCCGGCGAAGCAGGATGTGCAGCCGTCGATAGCCGAAGCGACGGCGCTGCTGCGCCAGCTCGCATAGCCGCGACCGCAGGTCGCCATCATCCGCCCGGCACGAGCGATACCGCATGCTCTTCCGGTCCGCCCCGACGACCATGCACGCCCGCCGCTCGCTCATCCCCAGCGTCGCCTGGAGATGGGCGACCGCTTGCCGCTTCGCGGCGGGCGCTACCATTTTTTTGACAGCAGATCCTTCAGACCTGCGTTGTCCAGCATCGTATCAGCGAGCAGCCGCTTGAGCCGTGCGTTCTCCTCCTCGAGCGCCCGCAGCCGCTTCGCGTCGGACACCTCCAGCCCACCATACTTGGCCTTCCAGGCGTAATAGGTCGCACTCGACATGCCGTGCTTGCGGCACAGCTCCGTCACCACCGCACCCGCCTCGGCTTCCTTCAGGATGCCGATAATCTGCTCTTCCGTGAACTGCTTCCGCTTCATCTGTCCGTCCCTTCGAGGGGCCGGTCTCTAGGTCCAGGTGGATGAAGAAACGGGGGTCACGTCACTTGGACGGAAGAAGTCTTGGCGCCCTATCTGGAGTAACCGCCTTCGGATCGCCTCGCATAGCCGATCCTCTCCGGTGAGTCCTCGAACCCGGCACTGCCCGAGACCAAACGGATTTCTCAAGAATTTGGAGGATTGGAACCGCAATCTTGCCGGAACGTCCCAAGCCCCGCAGCCCCCGTGAGAAGCGGATTAACTGCCGGACTGTTTAGAATGTGCCGGCCGGATCTCAGCCCGTTTCATCTCGAGACAATATATACGGATCACGACATCAATCTTCTGCGTCGCGCTGTACCTCTAGCAGGCTGTTGAAGAAGTCGGTGGCGCGGCGGTTCTGGTCGTGATTCAC
>CAXTTP010000058.1:0-12005 GCA_964247195.1 uncultured Sphingomonadaceae bacterium | reverse complement strand
GGTCTGAAACGGCTACCGCAGCGCGCCCGCAACCAGTTTCTGCAATCGGGAGTGCAGCTGGCCGTTTCCGGCAAGGAACTCGTTGCGCTCCAGCGCGCGATCGGCGCCGCGATAGTCGGTGACGAACCCACCCGCTTCCTTCACCAGCAGCAGCCCGGCCGCGGTATCCCACGGCTTCAGCCCGCTCTCCCAGAAAGCGTCGAAGCGCCCCGCTGCCACCCAGGCGAGATCGAGCGCGGCCGAGCCGAAGCGGCGGATGCCGGCCACTTCCGGGGCGACCGCATCGTTGATCGCGCGCCACTCGACATAGTCGCCATGTCCCTTGAACGGGATGCCGGTGGCGACCAGCGCCTCGGCGAGGTCGCGCCGCGCCGAGACGCGCAGCCGCCGGTCCTGGAGCCAGGCGCCCCGGCCCTTCTCCGCCCAGAAGCTCTCGTCGGTCAGCGGCTGGTAGACGAGCCCCTGCGTGATCTCGCCGCGGCCGCCGCCGGGCTTCGGCTCCTCGACAGCGATCGAGATCGCGAAGTGCGGGATGCCGTGCAGGAAGTTCGACGTGCCGTCGATGGGATCGACGATGAAGCGCGGCTTGGCGGGATCGCCCGCGACCTCGCCGCCTTCCTCCATCAGGATCGTCCAGTCTGGCCGCGCCTTGCGCAGTTCCTCGAAGATCGTCTGCTCGGCGCGCTTGTCGGCCATCGACACGAAATCGGCCGGCCCCTTGCGCGAGACCTGGAGCGCGTCGACCTCGTTGAAGTCGCGCCGCAGCCGCGGCGCCGCCTTGCGCGCGGCACGCTCCATGACGGTGATCAGACCTGAATGCGCTGCCATATCTTCTCCAAGCCCCGCTCCCGCGGGCGGGAGAGGAAGCGGCGGTGCTCAATCCGCGCGGCGGACATATTCCTGGCTGTAGACGTCGACGACGATGCGCGTGCCGCTGCCAATATGCGGCGGCACCATGACGCGGACGCCGTTGTCGAGCATCGCCGGCTTGTAGCTGGAAGAGGCGGTCTGCCCTTTCACGACCGCGTCCGCCTCGACGATCATCGCCTCGATCGTGTCGGGCAGCTGCACCGATATCGGACGCTCGTCGTAGAGCTCCATGACCACGTCCATGCCGTCCTGGAGGAAGGCGGCAGCGTCGCCGAGGATGCCGGCGTCGAGCGTGATCTGCTCGTAATTTTCCTTGTCCATGAAGGTCAGCGCGTCGCTGTCGCGGAACAGGAACTGGAAGTCCTTGGTGTCCAGCCGGACCCGCTCGACGGTCTCGGCGGAACGGAAGCGGACGTTGTTCTTGCGGCCATCGATCAGGTTCTTCATCTCGACCTGCATGTAGGCGCCGCCCTTGCCGGGCTGGGTGTGCTGGATCTTGACCGCACGCCAGATGCCGCCTTCATATTCGATGATGTTGCCGGGACGAATGTCCACGCCGCTGATCTTCATATCTGTCTCGTGTGTCGGAAAGGGTTGGCCGGGCTTTAGCCGGAGGCGGCTTTTCCGGCAAGCAGCGGATAGGGATTGATCGCCTCGCCCTGATACCAGCTGTCGCCCGGCCCCATCCGCTTGATCTCGAAATGGAGGTGGGGTGCGGCGGGATTGGCATCGCCGGTGGCGCCGACGGTGGCGATAGGCTGCCCGCGCCCGACCATCTCGCTCTCCCTCAGGTCGGGGCTGTAGCCGTCGAGGTGCGCGTAATAATAGACAAAGTGCCGGTCCGGCGAGCGGATGTAGATGGTGTGACCGCCGTCCTTGCTCTCGAACAATTTCTCCACCTGCCCGGCGGCGGCGGCGAGTACCGGCGTGCCGAGAGGCGCCGGAATGTCGAGCGCGCCGTGGCTGCGCGCGCCGCCGCCGCGCGGATCGACGAAGCTGTCGTAGAGCTGCCCCACCTGCACGCCTGCCACCGGGATCGCGAGCCCCGACGGCGTCACGATCGCGCCGGGCGGCGGCGCGGTGGGACCGGGCTTCGCCCACTCCGCCTGCCGCGTATGGACGATGCGCACCATCGCCGCGACCGCGATCGCGACAAGCACGAACAGGGCCAGCAGGATCTTGCCGAAGCGGTTCATCGCCGCAGCACGCTCACGGCTGGAACAGGGCCTGGGTTCCGGGCTTCACCATCAGCGACAGCCGCGCGGCATCCCAGTTGGAAAGACGGATGCAGCCGTGGCTCTCGGCGCGGCCGATCGTCTCGGGGCTCGGCGTGCCGTGGATGCCGTAATGCGGCTTGTTGAGGTCGAGCCAGATCACGCCGACCGGGCCGTTCGGGCCGGGCGGCAACATCGCTTTCTCGTCCTTCTTGGCGTCCCAGAACAGGCTCGAATTATAGTGGAACTTGGGATTGTAGGACGCGCCCTGGATCTTCCAGTGGCCGATCGGCAGCGGATCGTGCTCGCTGCCCATCGTCGCCGGGAACTGGGCGATCACCTTGTCGCCGCCATCGTACACGCGCAGCACGCCGTCGGACTTGTCGACGACGATGTGATCGGCCTTCGGCTGGTTCGAATCCACGTTCAGCGAGGCGAGCGTCTGCTTCCACTCGGGCGTGAGATTGGCCGGATAGTCGCGCGATCCCGGCACGACATCCGGCACGCGGATCGTCGACCCGGCGGCCAGCCTCGTCTGCGGGCTGTTGAGCGCGACGAGCGTCGCGGGCGTCGTGTGGAACCGCTCGCCGAGCATCTCCATGGGATTGGCATAGCCGAGCGACGGCAGCTTCGACTGGGCGACCGGATCCTTCGGCAGCGGGCCGACGAACGGCCCGGCTAGGTCCGCCGCCGTCAGCGTTACCATCAGCGTCGGCCGCACCGCCTTGTAGGCGTTGAGCACCTTCAGCGTCGGCGGGTCGATCTTGCCGGTCGGCTGGAGGCCGCGCGCCTTCTGGAATCCCTGAAGGGCGAGCTTGAGCGACTGGCCGTCCTTGCCGTCGATCACGCCGGGGGTGAAGCCGAGCCGGTCGAGCAGCACCTGGACGTGGAGAATGGTGAGATCCAGGGCCGGCGGCGCGGGCGCCTGGGCCGTGGCGGCGGCGACGGGAACGCAGAGCGCGATGCCGATCGAAATTCCAGCGACGATCTGTTTTCTCACGCGACGCTCCTGCTTACGGGTCCGTAACGCTCAACGTCGCGCGCGCGCTTTCTATCCGTCCGCCGGCTTCAGCAGGGCAGCGAACTCGGCGACGGCGGCGGACGGGCCGTCGCGATGGTTCCAGACCGCGCCGCATACCGCCAGGAAGTCGGCACCGGCGGTGATCAAAGGGGCGGCGTTGTCGACGGTGATGCCGCCGATCGCGACGCACGGGATTTCGAACAGGGTCGTCCACCAGCCGAGGATCGCAGGCTCGGCGCGGTGCCGGGCCTCCTTCGTCGTGGTCGGGTAGAAGGCGCCGAACGCGACATAGTCGGCGCCCGCCTCGCCGGCCTCCATCGCAAGGTGGCGGCTGTCATGGCAGGTGACGCCGATCTGCGCCTTCGGGCCTAGCTGGTGGCGCGCGTCGCGCGGATCGCCGTCCTCCTGGCCGAGATGGACGCCGTCTGCACCGAGCCGCTTGGCGAGGCCGATGCTGTCGTTGACGATGAAGGCGACATCCGCCGCCGCGCAAATTTTTCGGAGCGGCTCGGCCAGCGCGGCGATGGCATGATCGTCGATGCCCTTGAGGCGCAGCTGGAACGCCGCCACCGGCCCCGCCGCCAGCGCCGCCGCCAGCCGATCGGCAAACCCCGCATCGATCGACGGCGGCGAGATCAGGTAGAGCTGGCAGGGTGGGCGGAAGCCGCGCTCGAACTGGTCGGCGAAGCCGGGATCGAGGTCCAGCGCGTCGTTCGGGATGTCCTCGCCCATCGGCGGGCTCAGGCCTTGGCGATCGAGGCGCGGTAGATCTGGTCGATGGTCGCGCCGAGCGCCTGGTCGAACTCGGCATCGCTCATGCCGTGGCGCAGGTCCTCCAGGAGCGCGCGCGAGAAGCTGGCGATGATGCCGTGATTCCGCGCGAGCGCGGCGCATGCCTCGTCGCGGCTGAACCCGCCGGAAAGCGCCACAACCCGCGCGACGCGATGATGGCCGACCAGCTCAGCATAGCAATCCGCCTGCTCCGGGATGGTCAGCTTGAGCATCACCCGCCGGTCGCCGGTCAGCCGGTCGAGGCCCTTCAGGATCTCGTCGCGCAGGAGCCGCTCGGCCTCGCTCCGGTTCGGCGCCTTGATCGACACCTCGGGCTCGAGGATCGGCACGAGCCCGTGGGCGGCGATGCGCTCGCCGACCTCGAACTGCTGCGCCACGATCGCGGCGATGCCGGCGGCATTGGCTTCCTTGACGACCGAGCGCATCTTGGTGCCGAAAACGCCGAGGCCGACCGCGCGCTCCAGCAGCGCATCGAGCCCGTCGATCGGCTTCATCATCTGCACGCCGTCGGCGTCCGCTTCCAGCCCCTTGTCGACCTTGAGCATCGGCACGACGCCGCGGCTCCAGAGATAGGCCGGCAGCGGCTGTCCGTCCGCGACGCCGTCCATCGTCTTCTCGAACAGGATTGCGGCGATCACCTTCTGGCCGGTGAACGAGGGTGCGGTGACGATGCGGACGCGCATCTGGTGGACCAGATCGAACATCTCGGCGTCGTTCGACCAGGCACCCTCGGTCAGGCCATAAGCCTTGAGCGCGCCCGGCGTGGACCCCCCGCTCTGGTCGAGCGCGGCAATGAAGCCCGCGCCGCTCACCATCTGCGCCATCATTACAGGGTCGCTCATCGACAGGCTCCTTGGCTGTGGGTCTGGCTGTGGATCTGATCGCTCATCGGCCGAGCGCAGCGACGCCCGGCAGCGCCTTGCCTTCCATCCATTCCAGGAAGGCGCCGCCGGCCGTGGACACGAAGCTGAATTCGTCGGCCACGCCTGCCTGGTTGAGCGCCGCGACGGTATCGCCGCCGCCGGCAACCGAGACCAGCGAGCCGTCGCGGGTCAGCGCCGCCGCGGTCCTGGCGAGCGCGACCGTGGCGGCGTCGAACGGCGGCGTCTCGAACGCGCCGAGCGGGCCGTTCCAGACGAGCGTGCGGCAGGTCTTGAGCGCATCGCCCAGCGCCTCGACCGCGGCCGGCCCGATGTCGAGGATCATCTCGTCGGCCGCGACCTCGTGGACATTGACGGTGCGAGTGGCCGGATTGGCCTTGAACTCCTTCGCGACCACGACGTCATAGGGCAGATGGACGATGCAGTTCGCGCGCTCGGCCGCGTCCAGGATCGCCAGCGCGGTATCGCCGAGATCGTGCTCGCAAAGCGACTTGCCGACGTCGACGCCGCGCGCGGCAAGGAAGGTGTTGGCCATGCCGCCGCCGATGATCAGGTGATCGACGCGCGCGACGAGATGCTGGAGTACGTCGAGCTTGGTCGAGACCTTGGCGCCGCCGACCACCGCCGCGACGGGATGCTCCGGCGAGCCGAGCGCCTTCTCGAGCGCCTCCAGCTCCGCCTGCATCGACCGGCCGGCATAGGACGGCATCACGCGCGCCAGCCCCTCCGTCGAGGCATGGGCGCGGTGCGCGGCGGAGAAGGCGTCGTTGACGTAGACGTCGCCGAGCCTAGCCAGCGCCGCGACCAGCGCCGGATCGTTCTGCTCCTCGCCCTTGTGGAAGCGAACATTCTCCAGGAGCGCGACATCGCCGGGCTGGAGCATGGCGACCGCCTGCTCCGCGTCCGCGCCGCAGACGTCGTCGACGAACATCACCTCGCGGCCGA
The DNA here is from genome assembly GCA_964247195.1 of uncultured Sphingomonadaceae bacterium. Lineage (GTDB taxonomy): Bacteria > Pseudomonadota > Alphaproteobacteria > Sphingomonadales > Sphingomonadaceae > JAQGLK01. The sequence continues at coordinate 6,282 of CAXTTP010000058.1, read as the reverse complement.
TCACGTCCTTCAGCGGCAGGGTGAGCGGAGCGAGGCTCATGTCCGGCTTGCGCTCGCCCTTGGGCCGGCCGAAATGGGCGAGCACGAGCACGATCGCGCCCTTGTCGGCAAGCTCGGCGATGGTCGGCGCCGCGGAGCGCAGCCGGGTGTCGTCGGTGACCCGCGCGCCGTCCATCGGCACGTTCAGGTCCTCGCGGACGAGCACCCGTTTGCCGTGGACGTCGCCGATGTCGTCGAGCGTCTTGAACGCGGCCATCGCTACAGCAGCTTCGCGATAGCGCCCGCGGTATCGACCATGCGGTTCGAGAAGCCCCATTCGTTGTCGTACCAGCTCAGCACCCGGTCGAGCTTGCCTTCCAGCACCGCCGTCTCGAGGCTGTCGACCGACGAGCTGTGCGAGTCGCCGTTGAAGTCGATCGAGACGAGCGGCTCGGTGACATACTGGAGGATGCCTTTCAGCGGCCCGCTCTCGGCTGCCGCCTTCAGCGCGCCGTTGACCTCCTCGACCGAGGTGTCGCGCTTCGGCGTGAAGGTCAGGTCGACGACCGAGACGTTCGGCGTCGGCACCCGGATCGCCGAGCCGTCGAGCTTGCCCTTGAGCTCGGGCATCACCTCGCCGACGGCGCGGGCGGCGCCCGTCGTGGTCGGGATCATCGACATCGCGGCGGCACGCGCGCGGCGCATGTCGGGATGGATCTGGTCGAGGATCTTCTGGTCGTTGGTATAGCTGTGGACGGTCGTCATCAGCCCACGCTCGATGCCGATCACGTCGTTCATCACCTTGGCGATCGGCGCCAGGCAGTTGGTGGTGCACGACGCGTTCGAGACGATCCGGTGCTCGGCGGTCAGCTTCTCATGGTTGACGCCGTAGACGACGGTCAGGTCGACGCCCTTGGCCGGGGCCGAGATCAGCACCCGCTTGGCGCCGGCGGTCAGATGCTTGCCGGCGGAGCCCGCGTCGGTGAAGAAGCCAGTGCATTCGAGCGCGATGTCGACGCCGTCGGCGGCATGCGGCAGGTTCGCCGGATCGCGCTCTGCGGTCACCTTGATCCGCTTGCCGTCGACGACGAGGTCGTTGCCGTCGGCCTCGACCGAGCCGCGATAGGTGCCGTGGACGCTGTCGCGCTTGAACAGCAGCGCATTCGCCTTGGCATCGCCCAGGTCGTTGATCGCGACCAGCTCGAGCCCGCTGCCGGGGTTCGCCAGCACCGCACGTGCGACGAGTCGCCCGATCCGCCCGAACCCGTTGATCGCAACCTTGACGCCCATGTCTGTCTCCCTTGCGCCGCGAAGCGCGGCCAGCCGTTCCACAGCAGCGAGATTTCCGATTTCAGATGCTTGATGCGAGCGGAACGCGCGCGCCCTATTGTCGCGGGCGGGCGCCATCGTCAACCGCGCGGCGCCCGCCGCCATATTGCCGACGCCGACAGCCATGCTATGCCCGTGGCGATGTCCGACGATCGTCTCACCCTCGCGCTCGACCGGCTGGAGAGCGCGCTCGCCCGCGTCGAGGCCGCGGGCCTGGACCTCGAGCAGCTTGCCACCGGCGGCGTGGAGGCTTGCGAATCGCTCCAGGCCAAGCTCGACCGGCTCGATGCCCGCCACCGTCGCCTGCGGGCGAGCGCGGCATCCGCGATCGAGCAGCTCGACGAGTTGATCGCGCCCGCCGGGGCGGAGGCGCAGGATGGCTGAGGTCGACGTCCGCGTCGGCGGCCGCAACTATGAGCTCGCCTGTCGCGACGGCGACGAGGACCGGCTGCGCATGCTGGCCGCGATCGTCGACACCAAGACGACCGATCTGTCGCGCACGATGGGCGGGCTGAACGAGGTGCGCCAGCTCCTCTTCGCCGCCCTCCTGCTCGCCGACGAGCTCTGCGAAGCGGCGGCGCGGGCCGTGCCGCCGCCCGCCGCGCTCGCCGATCCTGCCGGCGAAGCCGCGGCACTCGCGATCGAGGACCTCGCCGAACGTGTCGAGGAACTTGCCGCCAGGCTTGAGAAAGGCGCCGCCACCGCCTAGATAGAAGGCGGCGGGTACTGCCCGATACGAGCTGCATGAAAATCCCTGAGGCTATTCATCATCCTAGGGAGCTGTCTCTGCCCGGGCCTTGGCCCGAAGCACATGGTTCCCCCCTGACGTTACAGGCGTCGGAGGATATTCCGGCAAACGACCATGGCGGTCCCGCCACCCCGCCCGATCTTGGATAAGCCGGCGCTGCGGCGCGAGTTGCGCGCCCGCCGCCGCGCCTTCCTCGCCGAGACCCGGCCACAGCAGCTCGAGATCATGCATCGCGATCTCGTTTGCCGGCTCGAGCCCCATCTCGCCGGCGCGCGGCTGGTTTCCGCCTATGTCGCGACCGGCGGCGAGATCGATCCGCTCGGCATCCTCCTTCACGCCGCCGGCTTGGGCATCCGCATCGCCCTGCCGCGGGTCGAGAGCCGCGAGCTGCCGATGACCTTCCACCGCTGGCGGCCGGGCGACGAACTGACCGCCGGGCCGATGGGCCTCACCCAGCCGGACGCGGCGGCGCCGCCGTGCGAGCCGGACCTGATCCTCGCGCCGCTGCTCGGCTTCGATCGGGCGCTCGGCCGGATCGGCCAGGGCGCGGGCTTCTACGACCGCGCCTTCGCCGCCCACCCCGCCGCGCGGCGGATCGGGCTTGCCTGGTCGGTGCAGGAGGTCGATGCGCTGCCGCTCGACCCGTGGGACGTCCCGCTGCACGGGATCGCCACAGAACGCGAATGGATCGGATCATGATGCACCCGGATTTGCCCGAGCCGAGCTGGCGCAAGCCGGCGGGCGTGCTTCTGATCCTCGCGCTGATCGCCGGTTGGGCGGCGCTGGTCGCCTCGGCGGCCGGGCCGATCGGCCGGCTGCCCGGCTTCCTCCAGGCGATCGTCTACGCCACGCTCGGCATCGTCTGGATCTGGATCCTGCCGCTTCGGCCGCTGCTGCGCTGGATGGAGCTCGGCCGCCGGCCGAAGTAGCGCTGCCGCGGCGCTCGGGCGAGCGGTGCGGGTGAATGGCGCGAGTGACGGGGCTCGAACCCGCGACCTCCGGCGTGACAGGCCGGCGCTCTAACCAACTGAGCTACACCCGCGTGGGAAGCGGCGCCCTAGAAGAGGGTCCGGAAGCTGTCAAGCAGCCCGCGACCCGCCCGGGGGCACGCGCGGCTCGGCGACGACGACCGGTTCCTCCGGCGCCGCCGAGGTGAGCGTCCCCTCCTCGAACAGGAAGCCGGCGATGTCGGGCTTCCCGGCGGCGTCGAGAATCGTCTTGAGGATGATCAGCAGCGGCACCGCGAGCAGCGCCCCGGTGGTGCCCCACACCCAGCCCCAGAAGCTCAGCGCGACCAGGATCAGCAGCGGGTTGACGGTGAGCCTGCGGCCGACCAGCGTCGGCGTGATCAGGTTCGCCTCGATCAGGTGGATGCCGATGAAGATCGCCGGCGGAATCGCCGCATACCAGGCATCGGGATAGGTCATCAGGCCGCCGAGCGCGAGCAGCAGCGCCACCGCGATCGGCCCGAGATAGGGGATGTAGTTGAGCAAGGTCGCGATGCCGCCCCACATCAGCGGCGTCGGCATGCCATAGGCCCAGAGCGCCGCCGCGAGGAACACGCCGACCGCGAGGTTGATCGCGGTGATCGTGGCGAGATAGGCCGAGGTCGCGTCGACCATCTCCTGGATGACGCGGGCCGTCGTCATCGCGCTGGTGAAGCTCGTCCGGCTGGTGATCGTGCGCCGGCGCATCCGGGTCCAGCCGGACAGGAAGAAGAAGACGACGAGGATCGCGAAGAACGCCTGGATGATCGCGAACGGAGCCGAGGCGGCGATGATCCCGACGAGCGAGTTCGGCGTCTCGACCTGGACCGTGCGGGTGTGGGTCGCCGGGTGGCGCGCGACGATCTTCAGCGTCTCGTTGATGAACCGTTCGGCCGTCGAATAGAGATCCAGGACGGGCGAGAGGTTGTGGCGGATCTGGCCGATCCGCGACGGCAGCAGCGCGAACCAGTTGGTCGCCGGCACCACGATCGAAGCGACCGCGATGTTCGCCACCAGCAGGAACAACACCACGCAAAGGAACGCGGCGAGCTGCGACGGCACGCGCCGCCGCTCCAGCCATTCGAGCAGCGGCACGAGCGCGATGGCGATGACCAGCGCGGCCGTGACCGGCAGGAAGAACTCCGCCCCCGCCCGCAACGCGAACGGTGTCGCCAGGATCAGGCCGATGCCGGCGATGAGCACCAGCGAGGCGAGCAGGCGATCCCGGCGGAACGCGATCGAGGCGTTCTCGACCAGCGCCTCGCCGATCGACTGCGTCACGCGGCTGCCGCCCAGATCGAGCGGACGGTCCTCTTCGTCGACGTCCATACTTACCTTCCCGTCGGTCGCCGGGCCGCCGCCCGAGTCGCGGGCACGCGGCTGCCGAAGCACGCACGATCCTGTGCCATGTTCCCCGGATTCGATCGAGCCACCCCAGCGACGAAACGACTCATCGTCATCGGTTTGACATGCTGCAGCGCACAATCCAGACCGAATTCATCCGGTCGTCGGGGGACGCCGTTCCTTCCACCCCCTCTCGGCAAGTCGTGGAGTGAAGCCACGTCCGCAGGGTATCGCGGACGGCGCCGATCCTTGCGCATGCGATGGAGCATCGAATGTTCTCAGTCGGCAAGCAGCTCGCCGCCTTGGCTAGCCTGCCCCTGGCGACCGCCGCCGTGGCGCTTCCCGCGCCGGCCAGCGCCGCGGATGTCTCGCCGCTCGCGATCGCCGCGGCTCCACTCGCTGCCGATACGCAAGTCACCGATGCCGCTGGCCCCGCCGTCGCCAATGCCGCGCCGCTGGCGCTGCAGGGCGATCCCGCCGCCAAGCTCGTCTTCCTGATCGCGGCCTCCGCCGCCGCCTGGAGCGAAGCGCCGCAAGCCGACGAAGAGAGCGCAGACGACCGCTCCGACCAGGTCGATCCCGAGCTCGAGTGCATGGCGAAGGTCGTCCTGCACGAAGCCGGCAACCAGCCGCGCCGCGGCCAGCTGGCGGTCGCCCAGGTCATCATGAACCGGATCGGGTCCGGCCGCTTTCCGACCACAGCCTGCGGCGTCGCCAACCAGCGCGGCCAGTTCTTCAGCACCGCCAGCTACAACCCGTCGCGCGACAGCGCGCAGTGGGAGAGCGCGGTCGCGGTATCGCGCCAGGCCCGCGACGGCACCGCCGACGCGGTCGCTCCGGGCGCCCTCTTCTATCATGCCGCTTATGCCGCGGCGGGCAGCTTCTTCCGCAGCCGTCAGCGCGTCGTCACGCTCGGCGACCACATCTTCTACCGTTAGGATCCGCGATCAGTGCGCGGCCGCCGCTCCGGGCGGCGGGTGGCCACTTGCATGGACGGCATAGTCGACGATGAAGGTGAGGAAGCTCGCCGTCAGCCCGATCAGGAAAACCCGATAGGCGTAGCCGAGCAGCCGGTATTTCTTGCGCTCGAGCACCACCCCGTTCTTGTAGATGTCTTGCGCCATCGTCCGGTAGATCGCCTCGTCGGTCGATAGCAGGTCGAGGATCTTCTCGACATATTCTTCCTCGCCGAGCTGCGTGAACGATCCGAAGAACAGCGGGTTGGTCGACGGCACCGCCTTGAAATGCGTCGCCGGCAGGATCGCGAGCACCGCCAGCACCGCCGCGAAGAAGGCGAAGCCGCCCAGCACCAGCAGCGGCAGCGGCGCCATCTGCCCGCCTTTGCTCTGGCCGATCGTGATCGTGAAGATCACGAAAGTAGCGCCCATCAGGATGCTCGCCTTCTGGTCGGCCATTTGGCTGAGCGAGACGTGGATCGTCTGTGTGGTGCGGACGAGATGGATGGCGTTGGCGGGGAAGCTGCGCGGCGGCCGTCCCTGTACCATCGGTTCGCCGTCCGCCATCGCCACCTCCATCAATGCCGCGATCCATGGCATGGCGCGCCGCCGCGTGCCAAGCGCCACGCGAGCGCCGCCATTGCGCCGCATTCGCTTGGCAAGCGCGGTTCGTGGCGATTAAGGACCGGACGATGAACGCGCGCGACGAAACCTTCGCCAAGGTGGCCGAGCAGATCCGCCCCTTCAACAAGAAGGGCATCGCTCTGTCCGACGCGACGACCTTCGCCGGCGATCTGGAATGGGATAGCCTGACGGTGATGGACTTCGTCGCCTCGATCGAGGACGAGTTCGATATCCTCATCACGATGAACATGCAGGCCGAGATCGAGAGCGTCGGCCAGCTCGTCGATGCGGTCGAGACGCTGAAGGCCAAGGCATG
>CAXTTP010000057.1:0-12422 GCA_964247195.1 uncultured Sphingomonadaceae bacterium | reverse complement strand
GAATAATGGATGATCGGCAGGTTGACCGCGCCGACCAGCCCGAAGATCGCGGCGATGCGCGAGGTCGTGCTTCGGCCGTCCTCGGCATTGGCGAGCGCGATATAGCCGAGATAGAGGAAGAACAGCACCAGCATCGAGGTGAGCCGGCCGTCCCATTGCCAGTAGGTACCCCAGGTCGGCCGTCCCCAGAGCGAGCCGGTCGCCAGCGCCAAGGCGGCGAACAATGCCCCCGGCACCGCCGACGCGCGCGCCGCGACGCCCGCCAGCGGATGGCGCCAGACCAGCTGCATCAGGCTCGCCGCCGCGATCGCCCCCCAACCGGCCATGCCCAGCCAGGCGCTGGGGACGTGGACGTACATAATCCGCACGCTCTCGCCCTGCAGATAGTCCGGCGGCGTGTAGAAGAGCCCGGCGCCGAGCGCGATCGCGACGAGCGCACCGCCGGACCAGCCCAGCCACGGCGTCAACGGCCGGGCGAACCCGAGGAAGCGGTTGGGGTTGGCAAAGGCGTGCATCGACCGGCGCGTTCATTAGAGCAGCTTGGCGCTCGGGGGAAGCGGCGGCAACACGCTCGCCGAGGACACCGCCGGGCGATGGCACCGACGGCGCATGAATTATCCGTCATCGTTCGTTCGCCGACGGTTATGCATGGCGCCAAACCGGTCTAGATGGGCCGCCGGCCCGTGCACATCCGCCGGCTTGGAGGCAGGTCGATGCGGTTGGTACGCGGTGTCTGGCGGATCCTGGTCGGCGTCAAGGACGGGCTGGCGCTGCTCTTCCTGCTGCTCTTCTTCGGCCTCCTCTTTGCCGCGCTGATGGTGCGGCCCAATCCGCGGACCGCGGACAGCGGCGCGCTGGTGCTCGATCTGGACGGCAGCATCGTCGAGCAGCCGGCTCCCACCGGGACGCTGGCGCTACTCTCGCGCGGTGCGCCGGCCGCGCGGGAATATCGCCTGCGCGACATCGTCCGCGCGCTCGATACGGCGGCGGGCGCCGGCTCGGTCAAGGCGGTCGTGCTGGATCTCGACCATTTCGCCGGCGGCGGCCAGGCGGCGATGGCGGCGACCGGCGCGGCCCTCGACCGGGTCCGCCGCGCCGGCAAGCCGGTGCTCGCCTTCGCCACCGGCTATACCGACGACGGCTACCAGCTCGCCGCGCACGCGAGCGAGGTGTGGCTCGATCCGATGGGCGCGGTGCTGCTCGCCGGGCCGGGCCGGCCGGTGCTGTTCTACAAGAACCTGCTCGACAAGATCGGCGTGACGCCCAAGGTCTACCGGGTCGGCGAATTCAAGTCGGCGGTGGAGCCGTTCATCCGCACCGACATGTCGCCGGCGGCGCGGCAGGCGGACCAAGCGGTCGGCGACGCGCTGTGGAGCGACTATCGGCAGGACGTGGCGCGCGCACGGCCCAAGGCGCAGCTCGCCGCCTATCTCGCCCAGCCCCAGGCCGCGATCACGGCGGCGGGCGGCGATATCGCCCAGGCGGCTCTCCGGAGCGGCATGGTCGACCGGATCGGCGACCGCCTTTCGTTCGGACGCCGCGTCGCCGAGCTGGCGGGCAGCGGCGACGACAAGACTGCCGGCGCCTATCGCAACATCCCGCTCGACGGCTGGCTCGCCGCCCATCCCGCCCCGCACAACGGCGACGCGATCGGCGTGCTCACCATCGCCGGCGACATCGTCGACGGCCGCGCCGCGCCCGGCAGCGCCGGAGGCGACACCATCGCCAAGCTGTTGCTCGACGCGCTCGCCGAGAAGAAGCTGAAGGCGCTGGTCGTGCGGGTCGATTCGCCGGGCGGATCGACCAACGCCTCGGAACGGATCCGGCTCGCGATCCTGGAAGCGCGCCGCCGCAACCTGCCCGTCGTCGCCTCGATGGGCTCGGTTGCCGCATCGGGCGGCTATTGGGTTTCGACCGCGGCCGACCGGATCATCGCCGATCCCGCGACGATTACCGGCTCGATCGGCGTGTTCGGCATCCTGCCCACCTTCCAGGGTGCGCTTGCCAAGATCGGCGTCACCGTCGACGGCATCAAGACGACGCCGCTGTCGGGCGAGCCGGACATCTACCGCGGCACCTCGCCCGAATTCGACTGGCTGATCCAGGCCGACATCAACCGCCTCTATCGGCGTTTCACCGAGCTGGTCGCGCAGGCGCGGCATATGCCGGCGGCCCGCGTCGACCAGATCGGCCAGGGTAGAGTCTGGGACGGCGCCAGCGCGCGGCGGCTCGGCCTGGTCGACGGTTTCGGCGGCCTCGACGTCGCGATCGCCGAGGCGGCGCGGCTGGCGAAGCTCGACCCCGCCAAGGTGCATGCCGAATATATCGAGGAGAAGCCGGGCTGGTTTGCCCAGCTCGCCGAGAGCATGTCGCGCGGCCGCCGCGACGATGCCGGCGCCACCGACGCCTTCACCCGCATCGCGCACCAGCCGGGCGACCTCCTGGCGATGGCACTGGCGGACGCGCGGATGATGGCGGCAGGGCCGGCGATCCAGGCGCGCTGCCTCGATTGCCCCGGCCACGCCGCCCCGCAGCCGGCGGACGAGACGATCGCGCGGCTGCTGCTGGAACGGTTCGGCGGGTCATGAGCGCGATCCGGATCCGGCCCGTCCAGCCCGGCGATGCCGAATCGATCGCCCGGATCTACGCGCCCTATGTCGAGGAGAGCGCGATCACCTTCGAACTCGACGCGCCCGGCGCCGGGACTATGCGCGAACGGATCCTGGCGGTTACGGCGCGCTTCAGCTGGCTCGTCGCCGAACTCGACGGCATCCTGTGCGGCTATGCCTATGCGGACCTGTACCGGACCCGCGCCGCCTATCGGTGGGCGGTCGAGACGACCGTCTACGTCGACCGCGACATGCCTCGCCGCGGGATCGGCCGGGCGCTCTACGCGCCGTTGATCGAGGCGTCGACGGCGGCCGGCTTCGTGACGGCGCTGGGGGTGATCGCGCTCCCAAACGACGCCAGCGTCGCCTTGCACGAGGCGATGGGCTTCGTTCATGCCGGCACGCAGACCGGCGTCGGCTACAAGTTCGATCGCTGGCACGATATCGGCTTCTGGCAGCGCGACCTCGCGCCGCGCCGGACCGACCAAGCCGAACCGATGCGCCCCGCCTAGCCGAGCTCGCCCGAGCGAATCCAGATGCGGGTGGCGCGGGTGCGGACGAGCGCGCATCCGCAGCCCCGGCAGGTCGAGCGCAGGACGTCGCCGGCCTGCGCCGACAGCGTTCCACGGGCGCGGTGCCGGCCGTTGCGGCAGTCGATCGGGGGGAGGAAGTGCTTCATCTTTGGCCTCCTGAACGGAGCGCCTTCTTTGCTACGCCGTGTTTCGCGAGGATTTCAGCTTCTTTGCAAATTGATCACGCGGGCGGACGATCGGTCTCCGGCGCCCCGCCGACGCGGACGGGACGCGCGGCAGGCAGCTCGTGCTGGCGCCGGATGCGGGCGACCGTGCCGGCCGCCTGCTCGGAAGGACCGGCGCGCCGCCGGTGCTCGTAGGCGCGCGCCGGCCCCCGGCTAAGCGCGCTCTTGCCGAAGGCGAGGCAACGACGCGGCACGCCATGCGCCGGCTCCCCCTCCCGGCGCTCGGGGCCGGGCCGGACCGTCACGGTACGCCGTATGTCCGCCATGTCTCAAACTCCCCGTCGCAAGTTCTGGATCGGCTGGAAGCATACACCGTGATGGTTAACCGTCTCATTCGGAACATGGCCGAAAGCGCCTGCTCCGCGTCCGACGCACCATGACCGGCAGAGGATCGCAGCGACACATCTGTGATCACGCATGTCTCCGATGGCGGCGGCCAGATGCGATTTCAGAAACGATCCGGATGGCTGTACTTTCGCCTCGATTGGCGCTTCCCATTCCGCGAGCCGTCGACTAGCTGGTGTGATCACAGCGGAGGAACGACGCGTGGATAATCTGGAGGACGTCCTGGCGCAGGCCGCCGCCACGCCGCTCCCGACCGACGCGATCATCGGTGGCCGGCAATGCCCGGCGGCGAGCGGCGACCGCCTCGCCAATATCGGATCGCGCGACGGGCGCACGCTCGGCCATGTCGCGGCGTGCGGGACGATGGACGTCGATCGCGCCGTGGCAAGCGCGCGGGCGGCGTTCGAGGACGGGCGCTGGCGCGACCAGCCGCCGAAGGCGCGCAAGCAGGTGCTGCACCGCCTCGCCGAACTGATGACGGCGCACGCCGGCGAATTGGCGCTGCTCGAGTCGCTCGATACCGGCAAGCCGATCGCGGATGCGCGCGGTGTCGATCTTCCGCTCTGCATCCAGACCGTGCATTATTACGCCGAGGCGCTGGACAAGCTCTACGGCGAGGTCGCGCCTTCCGCGCCCGGACGCCTTTCCTATGCGGTGCACGAGCCGCTGGGCGTGATCGGCGCGATCGTGCCGTGGAACTTCCCGCTGCTGATGGCGATGTGGAAGGTCGCGCCGGCGCTGGCGATGGGCAATTCGGTGGTGCTGAAGCCCGCCGAGCAGTCGCCGCTGACAGCGCTGCGCATCGGCGCGCTCGCGCTCGAGGCGGGGCTGCCGGAAGGTGTGCTCAACGTCGTGCCCGGCACCGGCGAGGCGGCCGGCCAGGCGCTCGCCCGGCACATGGACGTCGACATGGTCGCCTTCACCGGATCGGGCAGCGTCGGCCGGCTGCTGATGCGCTATGCGGGCGAGAGCAACCTGAAGCGCGTCAGCCTGGAACTTGGCGGCAAGTCGCCGCAGATCGTCTTCGCCGACTGCGCGGATCTCGATGCGGCGGCCCAGGCGGCGGCGTGGGGCATATTCTACAATCAGGGCGAGGTTTGCACCGCCGCGTCGCGGCTGCTGGTCCATCGCGACATCAAGCAGGCGTTCGTCGCCCGCGTGGTCGAGATCGCGAAGGGCATCGTGCCCGGCGACCCGCTCGATCCGGCGACCCGCTTCGGCGCGATGGTCAGCGAGGACCAGATGCGCACCGCGCTCGGCTACATCGACGTCGCCACCCGCGAGGGCGGCACGCCGCTGCTGGCGGGCGGCCGGGTGCGCGAGGAGAGCGGTGGCTTCTACGTCGCGCCGACGATCTTCGACCATGTCGCGCCGGGCGCGACGCTGGCGCGAGAGGAGGTGTTCGGGCCGGTGCTCGGCATCCTGGAATTCGACAGCGACGAACAGGCCATCGCCATCGCCAACGACACGGTCTACGGCCTCGCCGCGGGCGTCTGGACCGCGAGCCTCGATCGCGCGCACATGGCGGCGCGGCGGCTCAAGGCGGGGCTGGTCTGGGTCAACGGCTGGGATGCGTGCGACATCACGATGCCGTTCGGCGGCTTCCGCCAATCCGGCTTCGGCCGTGACCGATCGATGCACGCACTCGCCAAATATGCCGACCTGAAGGCCGTCACCTTCACCTTCCCCGCCACCTTCCCGGGTGCGGCATGACGACGGCTCGCTTCGCCGCGTCGATCGAGGAGGGCCGCGCGTTCCTCGACGCGCATCCCGAAATCGGTTTCGTCGAGATCTTCTTCACCAGTCTGGCGGGCGTGCCGCGCGGCAAGCGGCTGAGGCGCGACGAACTGCTCAAGGTCTATGAGGGCGGCGCCTTCCTGCCCGGGTCGATCGTCGCGGTGGACATATTGGGCGGCGACGTCGCGGAAACCGGGCTGGTCTGGGAGACCGGCGACGCGGACCGGATGGCGCTGCCGGTGCCGGGCGGGCTCGTACCCGCGCCGTGGCTGGGCAGCGACGTGGCGCAGATGATGTGCTCGCTCCACGAGCTTTCGGGCGAGGTGACGCCGCTCGATCCGCGCGCGATCCTGGCGCGTGTGGTCGATCGCCTCGCCGCCGACGGCTTCACCCCGGTCGTCGCCTGCGAGCTCGAATTCTACCTGGTCGAGCCGCGCCGGAGCCGCGATGGCGGCATCCGCCTGCGTCGCTCGCCGGCGACCGGGCGCGCTCCGGTCGGTCCGCAGGCGCACGGCCTGCTCGAAACCGAAGAGGCGGGCGATTTCCTGCGCCCGCTGTGGCAGGCCGCGGACGCGCAGGGCCTGCCGCTCAAGGGCGTCAGCGCCGAGGCATCGCCCGGTCAGCTCGAACTCACCCTGCTGCATCGCGCCGATGCCTTGCGCGCCGCCGACGAGGCGGTCGCCTTCAAGCGCGCCGCCAAGGGAGTGGCGCGCACGGTCGGCTGCGACGCGACGTTCATGGCCAAGCCGTTCGCCGAGATCGCCGGCTCCGGCATGCACATCCACATGAGCATGCTCGGCCCCGACGGCGCCAACATCTTCGCCGCCGACGATCCGCGGGGAACCACGGCGCTCGGGCACGCGATCGCCGGAATGGCGGCGACGATGGCGGACGCGATGGCGATCCTCGCCCCCAACGCCAACAGCTACCGCCGCTTCCGCGCGCGGAGCTACGCGCCGATGCGGCCCAATTGGGGCATCAACAACCGGACGGTGGCGCTCCGCATTCCGGCCGGCGACGCCGCCTCGCGCCGGGTCGAGCATCGCGTCGCCGGGGCGGATGCGAACCCCTACCTGGTGCTCGCCGCGGTCCTCGCCGGCGCGCATCATGGCCTCGCCAGCCGCCTCGATCCCGGCCCGATGACCACCGGCGACGGCTATGCCGCGGGCCGAACGCCCGGATCCGAGCTGCCGACCGACTGGATCGGCGCGGTCGACCGCTTCGCGGCATCGTCGCTCCTGCGCGACTATCTCGGCGATCACGTCGTCGACACCTATGCGACGATCAAGCGCTCCGAGCAGGACCGGTTCGGCGCGGTGGTGACGGCACTCGACCATGACTGGTACCTCCACAATGCGTGAGGAGGCACGCTGATGGAGCAGAGCTGGCGGGAGGCGCGCAGCCCGTTCGCGGCGATCTTCGGGCCGCCGGCGTTGTGGCTGCTGCTGTTCTTCGCGGTGCCGCTGGCGATCGTGTGGGCCTACAGCTTCGGCCGCACCCTCGGCCTTACCGAGATCGCGGTCACCGGCACGCCCGCCAACTATGTCCGCGCGATGGACCCGGTCTATCTGCAGGTGTTTGTCAAGTCGATCGGCATCGCCGCGCTGACCACGCTCATCTGCCTCGTCATCGGCTTCCCGGTCGCGCTCGCGATCACCTTTGCGCCGGCGCGAGCGAAAGCATGGCTGCTGCTGCTGGTGATGCTGCCGTTCTGGACCAACCTGCTGGTCCGCACCTATGCGCTGATGGCGGTGCTCAGGAACGAGGGCTACCTCAACACCATCGTCGGCTGGCTCAGCGTCGGGCCGCTGCCGCTGCTGCACAACAATTTCGCGGTCGTGCTCGGTCTCGTCTACGTCAACCTGCCGTTCCTGATCCTGCCGCTCTATGCCGCGCTAGACCGGCTCGACCGCTCGATGCTGGAGGCGAGCCTCGACCTCGGCGCCTCGCAGCTCAGGACGATGCGCGAGATCGTCGTGCCGCTCGCGCTTCCCGGCATCCTCTCCGGCCTGCTGATCACCTTCGTGCCGGCGCTGGGCTCCTATCTGACCCCCGACCTGCTCGGCGGTCCGGACAGCCAGATGATCGCCAACGTCATCGAACGGCAGTTCAAGCGCGCCAACGACTGGCCGTTCGGCGCCGCGCTCTCGTTCATCCTGATGTACCTGACCTTCATCGCCATCGCCGGCCAGGCGATCGTCGCGCGGCGCCGGGCGAGGATCGCGCGATGAGGGCGCCGGCCGGGCCGCTCGAATATCTGCGCCGCTGGCCGATCCGGCTGTGGCTGGTCCTGACCACGGCTTTCCTCTACGCGCCGCTGCTCTGCCTGATCGCGTTCAGCTTCAACGAGAGCCGGCGCAACATCGTCTGGACCGGCTTCACGCTCAGTTGGTACGGCAAGGTCTTCGCCGATGCGGACCTGCTCGCGGCGTTCGGCAATTCGCTGACGATCGCCGCCGTCTCGACCTTGATCAGCGTGGTGCTCGGCGCACTCGTGGCGGTCGCGCTGTGGCGGTTCCGCTTTCCGTTCAAGCCGGCGTTCGAGGGACTGGTCGCGCTGCCGATCGTGATCCCCGAGATCTGCCTCGGCGTGGCGATGCTGGTGTTCTTCTCGCGCGTGATCCCGTGGCCCCAGGGGCTGCCCTGGCCGCTGAACCTGGGCGCGATCATCATTGCCCACGTCTCGTTCAGCTTTCCGTTCGCGGCCGTGATCGTCCGTGCCCGCCTGGCTTCGTTCAACCGCGAGCTCGAGGAGGCGGCGCGCGATCTCGGCGCGAGCGAACTCCGCACCTTCCTCGACATCCTCGTGCCGCACATGCGGCCGGCGCTGATCGCAGGCGCGCTGCTCGCCTTCACGCTCAGCCTCGACGATTTCGTCATCACCTTCTTCACCGCCGGGCCGGATACGGTGACGTTCCCGGTGAAGGTCTATTCCATGGTACGCTTCTCGGTGACGCGGGAGGTCAACGCCGCCTCGACGCTGCTGGTCGTGCTGACCATAGTGCTTACCGCCATCGGCATCCGCCTCCAGGGCGCCGAGGTCACCGCCACCGCCCAGGGAAACCATTGATCCATGGCGACCGCGCCGATCATCCGCATCGAGGGGCTGAGCAAGCGTTTCGGCAGCTTCGCCGCAGTCGACGACGTCTCGCTCGACATCCGCGAGGGCGAGTTCTTCGCGCTGCTCGGGCCGTCCGGCTGCGGCAAGACGACGCTGCTCCGGATGCTCGCCGGACTCGAGGTGCCGAGCGCGGGCCGGATCCTGATCGACGACAAGGACATGACCGATGTTCCCGCCAACCGGCGGCCGGTCAACATGGTCTTCCAGTCCTATGCGGTGTTCCCGCACATGTCGGTCGCGGACAATGTCGGCTACGGCCTCAAGATCGATGGCGTGGGTCCCAAGGAACGCGCCACCCGCGTCGCCGACGCGCTCGCCCTCGTCCGCCTCGACGAGTTCGGCGCGCGTATGCCGGATCAGCTTTCCGGCGGCCAACGCCAGCGCGTCGCGCTCGCTCGCGCACTGGTCAAGCGGCCGCGCGTGCTGCTGCTCGACGAGCCATTGTCGGCGCTCGACGCCAAGCTGCGCGAGGCGATGCGCTCCGAACTCGCGCTCATCCAGGACAAGGTTGGCGTGACCTTCGTTATGGTTACGCACGATCAGGACGAGGCGTTGGCGATGGCGTCGCGCTGTGCGCTCATGAACCGCGGCGTGCTGCAGCAGGTCGCGACGCCCAGCGACCTCTACGAATATCCGAACAGCCGTTTCGTCGCCGACTTCATCGGCAGCGTGAACCTGTTCGAGGGGCGGCTTGAGGTCGACGAGCCCGGCCATGCGCTGATCGCGTCCGACCAGCTCGGCGGCTCGCTCTATGTCGACCATGGCGTGACCGGCGCGACCGGCACCACCGTCTGGGCGGCGCTGCGGCCCGAGAAGGTCGAGATGACCGCCGCGGTGCCCGGCGCCCCACCTCCGGCCGCGGCGAACGCGCCGGACGGCTGCAACGTGGCCGGCGGCACGATCCGCCGCGCCTCCTATCTGGGCAGCGAGACGGTCTACGACGTGAGGCTGGCGAGCGGCGGCGAGATGCGCGTGCTGCGCTCGAACGTCGCCCGCTACGAGGATCGCGGCTTTGCCGACGGCGACAAGGTCTGGCTGACGTGGAGCCCGCGCTCGCCCGCGGTGCTGCTGTCGTGACCGGCATGGCCACGGCAACCCGGCCGGTCCTCGGCATCACCGCCTGCTCGCGCGCGGTCGGCGACGAGATCGGCCAGGTCGTGATCAACCGCTACATGGAGGCGGCGGTCCGCCACGCCGACGCGGCCGCCCTCATCATCCCCGCCCGGCCCGACCTGATGACCGCGCGAGAGGTCGCCGCGCGCCTCGACGGACTGCTGCTGACCGGCAGCCCCTCCAACGTCGCGCCGGCCCGCTACGGTCAGCCCGACGTCGCCGGGGATGGCCCGTTCGATCCCGGCCGCGACGAGATGAGCCTCGCGCTGATGGCGGCGATGATCGATCTCGGCCGGCCGGTATTCGGCATCTGCCGCGGCTTCCAGGAGATGAATGTCGCGTTCGGCGGATCGCTCGCCCGCGATCTCGGTACCGGCGACCGGCCGATGCCGCACCACGCGCCGGCGGGCGTCGACACGGAAGAGATGTTCGGCCACGCCCACGAGGTCGCGCTCGCCCCCGGCGGCATTCTCGCCGCAACGTTCGGGCGGGACCGGCTGCCGGTCAACTCGGTCCATTATCAGGGCGTCGACCGGCTCGGCGACGGGCTGCGCATCGAGGCGACCGCCGGCGACGGCGTGGTCGAGGCGTTTTCCGCGCGCGTGAACGGCGCGCAGCTGCTCGGCGTGCAATGGCATCCCGAATGGCAGGTCGACGCGAACGCCGCGTCGCAGGGGTTCTTCGGCCTGTTCGGCCGTGCGCTGCGCGGCCGGCCGCTGCCCGGCGCCATACAGGAGACACGAGCGTGACCAGGCGCAACTACGACATCGCCGAGCTTCGCCGGCTCGACGTCGCCCACCATCTGCCGGCGCAGTCGAGCTACCAGCTCCACCAGCAGCTCGGCGGCAGCCGCATCATCGTGCGCGCCGAGGGATCGACGCTGTGGGACGGCGACGGCAACGCCATCCTCGACGGTATGGCCGGCCTGTGGTGCGTCGACGTCGGCTATGGCCGCGCCGAGCTCGCCGAAGTCGCGCGCGAGCAGATGCTCGAACTGCCCTACTACAACACCTTCTTCCGCACCGCCTCGCCGCCGCCGATCGAGCTCGCCGCAAAGATCGCCGGCCTGCTCGGCGGCGAGCTGCAGCACATCTTCTTCAACAGCTCGGGCTCGGAGGCGAACGACACGGTGTTCCGCCTCGTGCGCTATTACTGGTCGCTCAAGGGGCAGCCGGAACGGACCGTCTTCATCAGCCGCCGCAACGCCTATCACGGCTCGACCGTCGCCGGCGCGAGCCTCGGCGGCATGACCTACATGCACGCCCAGGGCGATCTCCCGATCCCGGGCGTCGAGCATGTCATGCAGCCCTACTGGTTCGGCGACGGCTTCGACGAGGATCCCGAGGCGTTCGGCGCGCGTGCCGCCGACGCGATCGAGGCGCGCATCCTCGCGATCGGCCCGGACAAGGTCGCCGCGTTCATCGGCGAGCCGGTGCAGGGCGCCGGCGGCGTGATCATCCCGCCCGACGGCTACTGGCCGCGGGTCGAGGCGATCTGCCGCAAATATGGCATCCTCCTGGTATCGGACGAGGTGATCTGCGGCTTCGGCCGGTTGGGCAAATGGTTCGGCTTCCAGCATTTCGGGGTCACGCCCGACATCGTCTCGATGGCCAAGGGGCTATCGTCCGGATACCTGCCGATCTCGGCGGTCGGCGTCTCGAACGAGATCGTCGAGACGTTGCGGTCGAGCCCGGACGATTTCGTCCACGGCTACACCTATTCGGGCCACCCGGTCGCCGCCGCGGTGGCGCTGCGCAACATCGAGATCATCGAGCGCGAGCGGCTGGTGGATCGTGTCGCGAACGACATCGGCCCCTATTTCGCGGCCGCGCTGCGCCGGCTGGAAGCGCATCCGCTGGTTGGCGAGGTGCGGACGCTCGGGCTGATCGGCGCGGTCGAGATCGTCGCGGCGCCGGGCACCAACCGTCGCTTCGGCGCGGGCGGCCTCGCCGGGCCGATCGTGCGCGACGCCTGCATCGAACGCGGCCTGATGGTGCGCGCAGTCCGCGACTCGGTCGTCGCCTGCCCGCCCTTCGTCATCACCCGCGAAGAGGTCGACCGGATGGTCGCGATCATCGCCGAAGCGCTCGACGAGGCGCCGGCGACACTGGCGGCGATGCACGGCGCGCCGCCTGTCGAGGTGCTCGAAGGCGCCGAACCGGGACTATGATCATGGCAGACAAATTCACGGCCTGGATCAAGGATAACGGGATCAACGAGGTCGAATGCCTCGTTCCCGACATGAACGGCGTGATCCGCGGCAAGGTCTGGCCGGCGCAGAAATTCCTGCAGAGCCACGCCAGCAAGTCGCTGCGCATGCCGAGCAGCATCTTCTCGGTCACCGTCACCGGCGAATATGCCGACGACGACCGAAACGGGGATTCCTATAGCGACCCGGACGTGCGCCTCGACCCGGACTTCGCCTCGCTGTGCGTCGCGCCCGGCTTCAAGACGCCCACCGCCTTCGTGTTTGCCGATGCCCTGCACCGCGACGGCACGCCGTTCGAGATCGCGCCGCGTCACGTCCTGAAGCGGGTGCTGGCGCTGTTCGACGCGATCGGCTGGCGGCTCGTCGTGGCGCCGGAGCTCGAATTCTATCTCACCCAGATCAACGCCGATCCCGATTTTCCGCTGCTACCGCCCGCCGGCCGCTCCGGCCGCTCGGAGACCGCCCCCCAACCCTATGGGCTGGAGGCGATCACCGAATATGAGGACATCATCGAGGACATCTACGAATATG
>CAXTTP010000056.1:0-12538 GCA_964247195.1 uncultured Sphingomonadaceae bacterium | reverse complement strand
TCGGGATGAAGGGTCGCGTTCAGAAAGAGGGCGAGGTCATTCACGTCATCTGCGATCGGATCATCGATCACGGCGATCTGCTGTCCCAAGTCGGTCAGATGGACTTCCCTCACGCGACCGGCCGAGGCGATGGAGCCCGTCACTCGGGTGCGCCCGATCGCGGTGAGAAGGGCTGGAGGCCGGGACCGCGGGACAGCTACTGGCGGCCGCACGCGGCCGGCATGGATCCCGAAGAGGTCGTGCGGGTCAAGACGCGCGACTTCCGCTGAGCGATGGCCGAGCTACCGCGGCACCAGCGCGTGATCATCTCTCTTTCGGTCCACATCCTCCACGCCGCAATGGTCCGCTCGGGAGAAGTGCGCGTCGACGTGGTCGAGGTACGGCTCGCACTCCGATGCCTTCTGCCACACTGCCCCGAACGTTGGCCGCTAGAGCTCTTCTGGGATTCGGCTGCCCAAGAAAACGAGATCGGCCGCGCCCAGGGCACGACCGCCGCATTCAACGGCATCGTCCGGCAGCTTCGCATAGCAGGCCGACATGAGCACTGACCCGAGCGGCGCACCGCGTCTGCCGGCCCAACAATAGCGTAGACAATATCGAGCACTGCTCGCGAACACCTAAACGGCCCCCCTCCCGTGCCACTGGCATCAACCGCTTGACAGCATCGAAGCAGCCTTACATAACCGACTGGTTGAATAGCTGTTTGGCGATCCCGTGATCCTGTCTGCTCAGCAACTTGATCAAGTTCTCAGCGCGCTGGCCGACCCGACACGGCGGCCGATCCTGGCGCGCCTCGCTTCGAGGCAACGGTTAACGAGCTTGTCGAGCCATCGGCGCTACGGCAGCCGACAATATCAAAGCACCTCAAGGTGCTTGAAGGCGCTGGTCTCGTCACGAGGGGCCGCGCCGCTCACTTCCGCCCTGTCCGGCTGAATCCAGAACCGCTGTTGGAAGTGGCCAAGTGGCTCGGGGGTTACCGCCGCTTGTGGGCCGAAAGCCTGGATCAACTCGACCTGCTTGTGCAGGATCTCAAATCGAAGGAGTCTGAATGACCTCTACCAGCCCGGGCACAGAGCCAGACGATCAGCGGGAACTGACGATCAGCAGGGAATTCGACGCTCCCGCACCGCTTCTATTCGAAGCTCACAGCAAGCCGGAATATGTTTCCAAGTGGTTTGGGCCCAAAGGCTGGCCATTGACCCTATGCGAAATGGACTTCCGGGTGGGCGGCCGGTTCCGCTTCGCCATGAGCGGGGCCGATGGCGTTCAGCAGCCACCCTTTGGCGGCATCTACCATGCCATCGAACAGAACTCGAAGATCGTCTATGACAACGGCTTTGAGGCACCCGGTGCCGAGAAGATGCTTATCACCGTCACCTTCGAGGAACGCGAAGGCAGGACGAAGCTGACGATCCACACGCTCTTCGCTTCCGTCGCCATGAAGAACCAGCATTTGGGCTTCGGATATGAGATGGGTGTGGGATCCGGCTTCGATCAACTGGCCGATGTCGTGGCCGAGATGAGGCAGACCGCGGGATCGTGAAGGTGCTCGCCGTCTGTCATCGAAGTGGAATGAACGATGTTGGAAGCAAAGGTAGTCGCCTATTCCGTGCGGCGGAGCGCGCGCGACCTCTACGAGGCGCTTTGGTCGCCTGAGAACTTTCCAAGGTGGGCGTCCGGTCTCAGCGGTGCGTCACTCGAACCCGATGGAGCGGAGTGGAAGGCGCAGGGGCCGGAGGGAGCGATCCGGATCAGGTTCTCGGGGCATAATGAATTCGGCGTGATGGACCATTGGGTCGATCTGGGCGGCGGCCGGGTCGTCTATGTGCCCTTGCGGGTCGTTGCCAACGAAGAAGGCAGCGAGGTGATGCTTACGCTGTTCCGGCAGCCGGAGATGGACGCGCAGAAATTCGCTGACGACGAGGCGTGGATCAGGAGAGACATGGCGGCTCTCAAGGCACTCGCGGAAGGCGAATAGTCGGGCTCGGGCCACCGATCTGAGTGCCTTCGACTGATCATCGTTTCGGTGTTGGTCGAGCATCTTGCCGGCAGCCTGAACGGCCCGGTTAGACGTAGAAATAGAGGAGGTTCGGCCCCGCAATGCCGTACTTGCGCAAAACCTTCGGATGCCCGGTTGAACTCTCGCTCGACGTCCTCGGCGGCAAGTGGAAGCCCATCATCCTCGCTCGACTGAAGGACCAGCCGATGCGTTATGGCCAGCTGCGGCGGCTAATTCCGGACCTCAGCGACAAGGTTCTCACCCAGCGGCTACGCGATCTCACGGAAGCCGGCCTGATCGAAACGCGCGAGGACGGCAGCGCGGGTTATTACGCGCTGACGGAGCGCGGACAGTCGCTGAGACCGATCCTCGAAGCGCTTCACAGCTGGGGCAGCGCCGCAGCCGTCGATCTCGGTGCGCGTTTTCGGGCGATTACTTCCCCGGAACGGTGAGCGCTTCGCTACTCGCGCGTCTTGCTTATTCCGACACTTACGCGCCTTCGGCGACGTCAGAAGTACGGCTCCGGGGCCATTCGTTGCGACACCCACCAGATGTTCCCAGCGGGATCCCGAACGCCGCCCTGCCTGTCGCCATAAGGCATGTCCCCTATGTCCATTATCTTCTCGGCACCGGCCCGTTCAGCCTTCGTCATCGCCGCGTCAGCATCCGCGACATAGAGATAATGCGCGGCTCGGGTTGCCGGGAACTGCTCGGAAGCCTCGCTCACCATGATGATCGTCGTAGAAAATCGGAGCTGGCAGTTTGCGATCCGCCCGTTCGAAGCCGTGCTACGGCCTATCTCGCGAGCTTCGAACGCAGCCTCAAGGAAGCGTACGTACTCCTCTGCACCATCGGCGAAGATGTACGGCGTGACCACGCCAAAGCCTTCGGGCACGTACATGTCACCTCTCCAGCGGCCGGCGATACTCTGGCTGCGTTACGACTCGGGTTCAAACATCTGATGGATTTGAGCTCTAGTCCACTTCAGTTGACTTGCGCATCAGGGCGAATGCAGACGTTGGAGGCGCTCCCTGGTTCGTCACTTGATGGATCCAGAGCATGGCATGGGGCTCGAGCAGCCGCGCCGCGCGGAGCGGACCAGCGTCCAACGGCTCGAAACCGAGATCGGCCACCAACGACACCGCGATCGCTTTCGCCGCCGGCTCGTCACCCGCCACGAACATGGTCGGTCGAGCAGGATAGCCCGTGCTGTCCGCCATCACGGCGAATCCAACCTGGTTCATCGCCTTGCAAACGCGGGCACCGGGAGCGAGGCGGGCGACGGTCTCGCCTCCGGACGTGTCAAAGCCAAGCGCCAGTTCCAGGCCCGCGTCACCGAAACGCAGCGGGTTGGTCACGTCGACCACCACTTTGCTGGCCAGGTCGCCACAGGCAGCAAGTGCGTCCTCGATGGCTGCCCACGGCACCGCCAGCGCCACCACATCGGCATCTCGCGCCGCGTCACCCGGCGCGGCGACGCGGGCGCCGCCGGCGCCCTGAGCCGCAGCAATGTGCTTGCCATCATCCGGGTCGGGCACGCCGAACGAGATCGAGTGCCCCGCCCGTGCCCACCCTCTGCCCAGCGCTCCTCCGACGCCGCCCGCGCCGATGATCGCGATCCGCATTAGGCCTTCTCCTGCCGGAGTGCTTCGATCAGTTCTGCCGTCGTGGCCCTGACCACGTCCCCGGCGAACTCCAGTGCGGCGACGGCCCGATTTGCGGCTTCGGCATTGCCCGCTCCGCACGCATCGTCGACCAGCACCGGCACAAGTCCGAGATCCGCGGCATGCCGGACTGTAGGATCAATTCCGACCTCCGTGGCGATGCCGCACAGGATGACGGTCGACAGAGCGCAGTCCCGCATCGCCGAGACGAGGAAGGTGTCGGCAAACGCCGACATAGCGATCTTGTCGACAATCAAGTTGTCAGGCTGAGGCTCAAGATCGCTGACTATTGCCGTAGCGCCTGCGTCGCGGGCGAAGGGTGTCGCAATCTGCTCAGGATCTGTCCTTCGCTGCCACCGCATGGCGGTACGCATACTCGTCGCCCCCAGCCAGCGCTTCGGCAGCGACAGGTGACGAGTGTAAGCAATGCGCATCCCGCAGCTGCGGGCCACATCGACCAACTGCCGTATCGACGCAATTACGCGCGGCGCATCTGCAACCTGCCGACATATGCCAACCTGCATGTCGTAGACGAGAAGCATGGCGCGCGCAGGATGGACAAGTTCCGCTAATGTTTCAGGCACCTCAAGACCTTGTGATCTACGCATGATAGCTCCGGATTCCAGCCGTCTCTTGCGACCGGTACCGCGCTACCCTCCCGCGGCCGCCCATTTCAACGAACCAAGAGGTTAGTTACCGGCCCGTTCGGCCGGCTGCGCAACGTTCTGACACACGGCTGACCATCGGGCGAGTTACAGAGGGTCGACAGTATTGCTTCGCTGAAGCAGCTTATGAGCCGTTCATCTCGGCAGGAAGAGCGAGACCGATAGGATAGGTGCCATGTCCCTCCCGCACTCGACCGCCCTCGAAGAGGAGGACTTCGTTGACCAGTACGCCTTTATGATTGCGATAGGTGATCACCAGGGTGCCGATTCCTTCGTAGATAGCTTCGACCGTGAAATGAAGATCCGGAACCAGCTTCAAGGCCGTCAGCCAATATTCCCGCACGGCGGCCTTGCCGCGGAGCACGCCCGCCGTGTCGGGCATGATCCGCGCCGCCACCGGTGATGTGAACCGCACGTGGTCATGGAAGTTCTCGAGGACGGCATCGACGTCGTGCCGGTTCCACGCTTCGACCCAAGCGGCGCTGAACGCTTTGGCATCCATCCCTTGTCCGTATTCCATCATGCCGAGATTGCCGCCCTCATGATGCCCTTCCCGCGACGCACTCGATCAACAGCGTATCGAGCAGGAATGATCCATCAGGCTCGATCACGAAATGCGCCGACACGTCTCCGGAAGCGACCTGCTGGAGTGCGCGGATGGCACGCTGGTTCACCTCGGGGGTCTGCATGCGCTGAATCCAAGTCGCGTACTCCATCCGCAACCGCCACGTGCGCGTGGCCTGGACGATGAACCCGGCACGGGTGAGTGCGGCGGACCACTGCGCTGCCGTGTAGTCGCGGACGTGCGAGGGATCGCGCAGCAACTCGATGGTCTGCAGATGGGTGTCTAGTGCAGCCGGCCCAGGCGAGACTGCGTCTATGAATACTGCCGTGGAGCCGGGAGTTACGACGCGGCGCGCCTCGCGCAGGCCGGCTTCGAAGTCATGCCAGTGGTGCGCGGAGAACCGGCAAGCGAGGCAGTCGAATGCCGCGTCGTCGAACGGCAGGTGCTCGGCCGCCGCGACGCGCGTCTCGATGTTGAGGAGCCCCCTCTCTCGGGCAGTCGTCGCGACCGCCTCGAGCATGCCGGGCGAAAGGTCACTCGCCACCACGGCGGCGGCATGGCGAGCGAGGCGATAGGCGACGTGACCGCCGCCCGACCCGAGATCGAGAGCGCGCTTTGGGGCGTGTTGCGCGATGATCGTCTCCAAGAGGTCGAGATCCTCACCGCTCGCGTGAACGGTGCTCTGGACGTAGGCGGCGGCGCGCGGGCCGAATTGGTTGTCGACGATGGCATCATGCGAACGGGTCATGGCTGGCTCTCCTTGAGTGCTATGATCGCCGAGATTCGGCCTGTTACAATGGATGCTGTTATCCTGGTATAAATGCGCCCATGAGAACGGAAGAACAGCGACGGCTACTTGGCGAATTCGTGCGCGCCCATCGCGAGCGCATGACACCGGAAAACCCCGCGGGCCGGCGGCGCACACCAGGGCTCAGGCGTGAGGAGCTCGCCGCCCGGGCAGGTATCGGCGCCACATGGTGTACCTGGATCGAGCAAGGTCGTGATGTGAATGCCTCGCCCGAGGCCCTCGCGAGGTTGGCGATGGCGCTCGCGCTGACACCAGCTGAGCGAGCTTATCTGTTCGAGATTGCCGGCCGCCGCGACCCGGAAGCTACGTCGCCGGGAGAGGCGTCGGAGGCGCCCGTTTCCCTCGAAGCCCTAGTCGAGGCGGTACGCCATCCAGCTTACGGGCTCGACCGGCTGTGGAATGCTTGCTGCTGGAATCGTGCGGCAGCTCGGCTGTTCGAGAACTGGCTCGGCAAGGGCCATCAGAAGAACCTGCTCCGCTATGTCTTTGCCGATCCGTCCGCACGCGAGCTGATCCCTGACTGGGAGAGCCGGGCAAGCCGGCTGCTGGCCGAGTTTCGTGCCGATTATGGGCGGTCGCTTGATGATCCCCGCGTTCGTACCCTGGTCGAGCAGTTGCGCCGCGAGAATGGGCTGTTCGATAAGGCCTGGGATGCGCAAGCCGTAGTCGCGCGTGAAGGCGGGTTCCGCGCGTTCAACCATCCGAAAGAAGGCGTCGTCGTTTACAGGCAGCATACGTTCAGCCCCGCGGAGCGCCCCGACTACAAGCTGGTCGTGCTGGCGCCATCGGGCTGAAGGTTTGCTGCACGGGATTGACTCCACAACGAGGCGAGCGCTACTTAACCGCTTGGTTTAATACGTGCGGAGCGCCCCCCTTGGATCCCTTGAGCGTGACTTTCGCGGCACTGGCCGATCCGACCCGCCGCGCGATTCTTGCGCGGCTGAGCGAGGGTGAGGCGTCCGTCAACGAGTTGGCCGCACCATTCGCGATGAGCCTTCCCGCCGTGTCGAAGCATCTCAAGGTACTCGAAAGGTCTGGGCTGATCAGCCGCAGCAAGGAAGCGCAATGGAGGCCGGCCAAATTGGAGCCTGACGCCGTGAAACCCGTCGCGGACTGGGTCGACGAGTATCGAAGGTTCTGGGACGCAAGCTTCGACCGTCTGGATGCCTACTTGAAGGTCGTTCAAAAGGGGGACGACAGTGGCTCACGCAGCTGACCCCGTTCTCCATGATCGAGACGCGGAAGCGCTGCCGGCAGGGCTGACGCTGAGCCGCATCTTCGATGCCCCCCGTGATCTCGTCTGGATGGCCTGGACCAGACCGGAGATGACCGTGCGCTGGCTTGGGCCCGCAGAGTGGCCCGCGGTGCGCGTAGCGCAGGATCTGCGCGTCGGCGGTGCGTGGAACGCTGTTCTCAAGTCCGCCGACGGAGAAAAGAGACTGCGGCAGAGCGGCGTCTATCATGTTGTCGATCCGCCCCACCGCCTGGTCTTCACCTTCGCCTGGGACGACGGTCATGAGGATGGGCCTCCGGTCGAGACGGTTGTTTCCATCGAGCTGACTGCTCTCTCCGGCGAACGAACGCTGATGGAATTCAGCCAGACCGGGCTCAAGTCATCCGCCAGCGCGGCCGGCCACCGTCATGGCTGGACGAGTAGCTTCGGCCGCCTTGGCGCGTGGCTCGCGGATCAATCAAACAAGGGGAAATTGGCATGAGGCTGGTCAACAATCTCGTCTTCAAAGGCGATTGCCGCGAGGCATTCGAACGTTATGCCGAGGTGCTCGGCGGCGAGATCAAGGCGATGTTCCGCTTCGGCGACGCGCCGGAGGGAATGCCGATCGACGAGCAGTTCCGCGACAAGATCATGCATGCGTGGCTCGAGATCGGCGACCAGGCGATGATGGGCTGCGACGCGCCGCCAGCGTACCAGCAGGACATGGGCGGCTTCAGCGTCGCGCTCCACACGGATGACGCGGACGACACGAAGCGGGTCGTCGAGGCGCTGGCCGAGGGCGGAAAGACGACGATGCCGCTGGGACCCACCTTTTGGTCGCCCGCCTTCGCGATGCTGACTGACCGCTTCGGCACGCCGTGGATGATCAGCACCAATCCGCCCGCAGGCTGGACGCCGGGACAGGTATGACGAGCCCGGCGGTGCTCTGGACCGGGCGTGTTCTCAGCGGCCTGTTCGTTCTGTTCATGTTGGGCGCCTCGGTAGCGCCCAAGCTGCTCGGAATGCCCGTTGCCGAGCAAACCTTGGCCGGGCTCGGCTGGCCGCCCGGCTATGCCGTGATGATCGGCATTATCGAGCTTGGGTGCACCCTCCTCTATCTCATCCCCCGCACCAGCTTCCTCGGCGCGGTGGCGATGACGGCGTTGCTGGGCGGTGCGATCGCCACGCAAGTTCGGGCGGGGAGCCCACTGTTCAGCCACACGCTGTTCGGCGTCTATCTCGGCCTGTTCATGTGGAGCGGCCTCTGGCTGCGAAATTCGGGGCTCCGTGCGCTCTTCCCCTACCGAAGCGATCGCCCCGCGGAGCAGGATGGGCGGCTTCACTGAGAAGGCTGGTTAGCCAACACACGATCGAACACGAGAATGGAATGAAGAGGCGCCACACTCAACAAATCGAAGGTTGGCTCGGACGAACCCACCTTGGGCGGGTCATCGGGCAGGCAGTTCTGACGCTGGCCCGACATCACGTTCTCCGCGCCGCGACTCTGCTGACCCGCAGGCAAGCGAATTGATGAGGAAATGGAGCACCGGCCCATCCATCGGTCACCGATCAGGGCGGTTCGGCCTGAGTATCATCAACTCGCGGTTTTCTTGAAGGTTGTACAGACGGGGAGTTTCTCAGAGGCCGCTCGATTGCTCGGCAAAACACAGCCTGCTGTTAGCCAAGCCATAGCGCGTCTTGAGGAGATATATGGCGGCGACCTGTTCGAGCGACGGCGCGGCGCACTGCTGGCACTGACTCCAATTGGAGAAGCTATTCTGCCATCGGCGCGAACAATACTGGACACTGTGGACCGACAGATGGTGCACGCCGCGGCGGCCGCGCAAGGCCGTAAGGGTCGCATCACGCTTGGTTTTTCATCTGGCTTGGCTGCCGGGCCGCTACGAGCCGGAGTTGTGGATTTCATCGCCATCAGTCCGGAAGTTGAACTGCGGATGGTCGAAGGACATCCCAGCCAGCTGTATCGCCAACTCGTTGAGCGTGGCGTCGATCTCGTAATCGCTGCCGCTCTTCCGGACCTCGCGAGTAGAACATTAACACGAGAGGAACTATGGCGGGAGCGGCTAGTTGCTGCGATCCCGAGTAGGTGCCGCCTCTCCGCAAATCCGACACTCGGATGGCGCGACATTGCTGCTTTGCCGCTTATCGTAAGCAACCCGGACGGAGAGAAGCTGGCCTCCCGCCTTCTGCTTGAGCTGTCCGGGGAGCAGCGGGTCGATTGCACGCAACATGCTGCCTCCCGCGAGTCACTGCTTCAGATGGTAGCGATGGAAATGGGCATCGCGATCATCCTGGAGTCTGGAGTGGCTCCACATCAAGGCGTGGTGTTTCGGCCTATCGATGAGGAGGACGCGATTGTTCCAATCGATGCCATATGGACTTCGGCGGATCGCAATCCTGTTCGTCACCGGCTATTGAGCCACATCCGACAGCACCGGGGCGACAACTGGGCTAACCCGGTGGGCTCGACCACGGGACCAGAACGAGATCACGGCTGACCAACACGCGAACGCGTGCGCCCGGTCGGATCGTGATAGTGGGCTGGACATCGAGTTGATGCCCGACGACCTTGTCACCTGCGCGCTCGACGGACTGCCCTGCGCTATCGCGAATGGCGAACGCGATGTCGCTGTTGTGCCCGCCGCTGGTTGCAACGTTGGACCCGACCCCGAACAAGGTCGAGAGCAGCCCCGCTTCGATCAGCTTGCCGGTGTGGTGGTTCACCCGGTCAACGAACCCGGACTGGCCACCCGCATCCGTCCCGATCAGCCGGTCCAAGTCCAGCGAGCGACCATCGGGCAGGATCAGACGCGTCCAGACCACCAGCGCCCGCGATTGGCCGTAGGTCACATGAGCGTCGTAGCTGCCGATCAGCCGTGTGCCTTGCGGTACGAGCTTGGTGCGGCCCGTCGTGGAATCGAACACGTCCTCGGTCACTTGGGCAACGACCTCGCCGGGCAAGTCGGAGGACAGTCCGGTGATAAGGGCTGCGGCAATCGTGGAACCCGCGGTGACGACGTAGCGTCCTGCGGGGGCGTTGAGTTGCCCGCTGTTGACCGTAGGCGTTCGCGTACCGGATGCGACGAATGCCACCTTGCGGTCCTGGGCATCGCCTATGCTTGGCGATGCTTGCGTTTCCTGGCTGGTCTGGGTCGATGTCGCCGACGTTGCCGATGGCTCGCGACCTGCCCGTGATCGCCCGGTGTCATCGGACGAGGCGAACAGCTTGCTCGATCGCGCGCTTTCGCGTTGCTGCCGCTGCCGTTGGAGGCCTGCAGCATTTTCGCTGCTCGGAGAGGTGGTGGCAGCGGCACCGCCGCTCGCGGGGTCAGCGAGGCCGTCGGCAGCCCCGGCCCGGGCAGTCGACGACGGAGGCGGACCGAGGGCGGCTGCGTGCTTCTGCTCGACCGCCGCATAATCCTTTGGCGCCGTCGCGAGTAGATCGCTCGACTGACGGTGCTCGACCGTGACTGCTTCCTGAGACGGTGCGTGGTGCCCCGTGGAGCTCAGCGCGAAGCCAAGCGCCGCTGCTAGACCGATTGCACTGCCGCCAGCGAACAGAGCTATGGCGCGACGCGAGAGGCGGCGTGGTTGAGGTGCGGGCGCCCTCGTGGATATTGGCGCCGCGTTATCGGCCAGCCGGGCCGGTTCCGGCGTCGCTTCGCGAACCTCATCGGCGATCACGACCGCCGCTCCTTGACACGCGTCCGCTCGATCCGGACGGTCTGCTGCTTGGATGTGCCGAGGCGCAGTTCCGCTGTCGAGAAAAGGCGGTCGACGATCATATAGCGGCCGGAGACACGGTAGTTGACGAGTTCCGCCTTGCCCTTCTCGCCGAGCAAGAACAGCGGCGGTAGCTCGGACTGGGCGATGTTCTCGGGAAAGAGCACGTAAGTCTTGGCACCATCGTCGAACACCTGAACCGGTCGCCACGGCGAAGCGTCGCCGGACAAGCGATAGGAGAAATCGAGCTTTGCGGGGTCGATCCCAACCTGCACCTGCGTCGCGGCGACCTGGTTCGCGGCTTCGATCCTCGCCTTGACCGCGATCAGCTCGTCCTGCGGATAGGACCAACCGACGCTCGCCATGTAAGTCGACAAAGTCGAGCGGATTTCGACGTGGTAGGTGCGCTTGTCGGTATTGATGACCAAGTTGGTCTTCAGCCCCGGGTCGGTCGGCTTTACCAGGATGTGCGTGCGGCGGGTGAGACCTGTGCCGCTCGATGCCTCACCGATGACCCAGCGTACGGTGTCGCCAGCGGCGACCGCCCCCGTGTCGGAAAGCGTCTCGCCTTCCTGCAGCATGATGTCGGTCACCTGCCCGACTGCCGCGTAGACCTGGTAGAGCCCACCGGGCGCAAAGCTGAACAGTTGCGAAGCGCCCTGCCAGCCTGCCGGACGCGGTTCGACGCGCGCGGCTTGCGTGGCTGCCGCCACTGGCCGGGCCTGACGGTCGGGCGGCGCTGCGAACGCGGAGGTAGAAGTCAGCAATGTGGTAGCGAGAAGAGCCAAGCGCATGATCATTCTCCGAGGTCCTGGGACCAGTTGATGGCGTGGACGTAGAGCCCGAGCGGATTGCGGCTGAGGGTCGCGGCGTCACTCGGCGTGCGGACGACGACGGTCAGGATCGCCGACCAGTGGGTGGTGGCGGCAAGTTGGCCGTGGTCATAGCGACGCTCGTCCCAGGCAACGCGGAAGCTGTCGGCGGACGCGCGCACGACGTTCTTGACGTCCACCGACACCTGGCTGTCGGCCAGCGTGGCAAATGGGTCGGTCTGCCGTGCGTAATCGTTGAGCGCAGCCGCGCCCTGTTCTGTGGTGAAGTCGTAAGCTGCGCTCAGGTTCTGGCGCAGCACGATCGGATCGGCAGGTCGGCTGCGGACGTTTTCGATGAAGCGGGCGAGGTGCCACGCGATCTGCGGATCGGTAGGCCGATAGTCGGCGAGCGCGGGTGCAACGGTCCTGGCCTGCCCGACCGTGTCGACCTCGACGACATACGGGACGATGTGACTGCCGAACCGGAGCCGCAGATTGTCGACGACGCTCAAGGACAGCAAGGCGCTCGCGCCGAATGCCATCAGCCGCCAGCTATGCGCTTGGCTGCGAGCGGAGCCGATGCGGTCGTCCCACGCCTGGCCGGCGCGCTGATACGGGGTTTCGGGAACCGGTTCACGGCCGAAGCGCGATGAGGAGCGGCGGAACGGGTTCATGAGCGATCCTCCAGAGAGATATGAGCGGAGCCGCCGCCATGGTCGGCGGAGCGGAGGGTGTGTGCGGCGAGCGTGGCGCCCTGTGTCATCGCCTGGCGTCGCCGCAGCGCTTGCGCCCAGGCGGGCGCTCCGCCGCTATTCGCCGGGGAGGCCGGCGTGCCGCTGACCAGTGCCCCGCCTCCCGGTGCTCCGGAGGGGGAAGCCGGAGCACGGCCCGTTGGAGCGCCGCCAGTGGCTGGGGGAGCTGCGGGTCCGACGGGCGATCCGCCAACCGGGGGCGAGCCGGCGGATCGGGAGAGGGAAGCGGCAGCGCCTGAGCCGGCGCGCGCCGCCAAACCTGCTGCGCCAGCGAGACCGGCGCCGGCTGCGGCGCCGAGCCCGGCAACCGCCAGAC
>CAXTTP010000055.1:11252-12655 GCA_964247195.1 uncultured Sphingomonadaceae bacterium | reverse complement strand
AGGCCGGCACCACCGACATCCCGACGCTGATGCGCCACAACTTCCCGGTGCACGCGCAGACCTGGCTGTGGCTCGCCTTCTTCGCCTCGTTCGCCGTCAAGATGCCGATGTGGCCGGTCCACACCTGGCTGCCCGACGCGCATGTCGAGGCGCCGACCGCGGGATCGGTGATCCTCGCCGGCGTGCTGCTCAAGATGGGCGGCTACGGCTTCATCCGCTTCTCGCTGCCCATGTTCCCGCAGGCGTCGGCGCAGCTCATCTGGATCATCATGGGCCTATCCATGGTGGCGATCGTCTACACCAGCCTCGTCGCGCTGGTGCAGCAGGACATGAAGAAGCTGATCGCCTATTCGTCGGTCGCGCACATGGCGTTCGTCACCTTCGGGCTGTTCGCATTCAACCGGCAGGGGATCGAGGGATCGCTGCTGGTGATGCTCAGCCACGGCCTCGTCTCGGGCGCCTTGTTCCTGTGCGTAGGCGTGATCTACGATCGCCTCCACACCCGCGAGATCTCGCGCTACGGTGGCCTGGCGAACAACATGCCGGGCTATGCGGTGCTGTTCCTGCTGTTCACGATGGCCTCGGTCGGCCTTCCGGGCACGTCCGGCTTCGTCGGCGAGTTCCTGGCGATGCTCGGTGTCTATCGTTTCAACAGCTGGGCGGCGTTCGTCGCGACGACCGGGATCATCACCGGTGCCGCCTACATGCTCTATCTCTACCGCCGTGTGGCCTACGGCACGTCCGACAAGCCGGACGCCGCGGCGATGCCGGACCTGTCGCGGCGCGAGCTGGCGCTGCTCGTGCCGATCGCGGCGGTGGTGCTGTGGATGGGCATCTATCCGGAAAGCTTTCTCCGGCCGATGCGCGGCGACGTCGGCACGCTGCTCGCCCGTCTGGAGCGCAGCACACCCGCCGGCGACGCAAGGCTGATGGCGATCGCCACGCCGGTTCGCGCGCTGCCGGCCGCCACTGGGAAGGCACGCTGATGCTCGCCGCCTCGCTGGTCCTGACGCTTCCCGAGCTGATCCTGTCGGTCGGCTCGTTCGCATTGCTGATGATCGCGGCCTGGGCCGGCGACGGCGCCACCCGCGCGATCGGCTGGGGCGCGGTCGGCCTGCTCGCCGCCGCCGCGCTCAGCCTGTTGGGGCCGGCCGGCCATGGCGGCGTCGCCTTCGACGGGCTCTATCATGCCGATGCCTTCGCCGGCTTCGCCAAGCTCCTGATCTTCCTCGCCGCGGCGGTGTCGGTAGTGATCGCGCCGACCTTCTTCGCGCGCGGTGGATCGCTGAGGGCCGAATATCCGATCCTGATCCTGCTGTCGGCGGTCGGCATGGGGATGATGGCGTCGGCCGGCGACCTGCTCACGCTGTACGTGGGCCTGGAGCTCCAAAGCCTGGCCGCCT
>CAXTTP010000055.1:0-11242 GCA_964247195.1 uncultured Sphingomonadaceae bacterium | reverse complement strand
CTACGTGCTGGCGAGCTTCATGCGCCGAGACGCGCGCTCGGCCGAGGCGGGGCTCAAATATTTCGTGCTCGGCGCGCTGGCCAGCGGCATCCTGCTCTACGGCATATCGCTCGTCTACGGCTTCACCGGCACCACCCAGTTCGACGGCATCGCGGCGGTGTTCCGGGCCGGGCTCTCAACCGGCCAGTTGTTCGGGTTGGTGTTCGTGTTCGCCGGCGTCGCCTTCAAGATCGCGGCGGTTCCGTTCCACATGTGGACGCCGGACGTCTATGAAGGCGCGCCGACGCCGGTGACCGCCTTCTTCGCGTCGGCCCCGAAGGTGGCGGCGATGGCGCTGATGGTGCGCGTCGCGGTCGAGGCGATGGGCCCGGCGACCGACGCGTGGCGGCAGATCGTGGTCTTCTCCGCGCTCGCCTCGACGATCCTCGGCGGCGTCGCCGCGATCAACCAGTCGAACATCAAGCGGCTGCTCGCTTATTCATCGATCAATAATGTCGGCTTCGCGCTGTTCGGTCTGGCTGCCGGGACGCCGGACGGCGTCGCCGCGACGTTGAGCTACATGGCCGTGTACATCGCCATGACGTTGGGCAGCTTCCTCTGCGTGCTGCAGATGCGCGGGGCCGATGGCACACCGGTCGAGTCGATCGCGAGCCTCTCCGGCCTGTCGCGGACGCGCCCCGCGCTTGCGGCGGCGATGGCGATCTTTATGTTCAGCCTCGCCGGTATCCCGCCGCTGTTCGGCTTCTGGCCCAAGTTCCTGGTGTTCGATGCGCTGGTCGCGATCGGCTATTGGCCGCTGGCGATGATCGGCATCGCCACATCGGTGATCGGCGCCTTTTATTATCTGAAGATCGTCAAGACGATGTATTTCGACGAGCCGGCTGAAGCGTACGCACCCGCCGCGAGCCGGGTCGAAAGCGGGTTGATCGCGATCGCCGCCGTCCTCGTCTCGCCGCTCGGCTATCTGACGATCGGACCGCTGGCGCTGGCGAGCGGGGCGGCCGCACGGTCTCTGTTCTAGCCGGCGCAGCGGGCCGCCGGGACATGGCCGACATCCGCACCGTCGCCGTGACCGCGTCCACCAATGACGACGTCGCGGCACTCGCGCGTGCCGGCGCGCCGGCCGGGCTGTGGCTGCGGGCGGACGCGCAGACCGGCGGGCGCGGGCGCCACGGCCGCGCCTGGGAATCGCCGCCGGGCAACCTCCATGCGAGCACGCTGGTCCGCCTGGCGCCTGGGGATCCTGCTGCGCCGACACTGGCGCTCGTCGCGGCGGTGGCGCTCGACGAGCTAGTCGCAGCTCTCGCCGGCGCGGAGCGGACGCACCTCAAATGGCCGAACGACGTGCTGCTCGACGAAGGCGGGGGCAGATGGGCCAAGCTCTCGGGCATCCTTCTCGAGCGGGTGGACGGCGCCGTGGTGATCGGCTTCGGCGTCAACCTCGCGCATCATCCGGAGGGGCTCGACCGGCCGACGACCGACCTTGCCGCGGCCGGCGTCCAGCCTCCGGCAGCGGCCGACTTCCTCGCCGATCTCGCCGCCGCCTTTGCGCGCTGGCTGGCGCGGTGGCGGGGCGAGGGACTGGCGCCGATCCGCCGCCGCTGGCTGGAGCGCGCCCACCCCGTCGGCACCGCGCTCAGCGTCCGCTCGCCCGACGGCATACGCGACGGCTTGTTCGACGGGCTCGACGCAGACGGCGCGCTCAGGCTGCGCTTGGCGGATGGCAGCGTCCATGTCATGCACGCCGGCGACGTATTCCTTCTGTGAAGGCGGCCGCATGCTGCTGGCGATCGATGCCGGTAACACCAATCTTGTCTTCGCCCTGGTCGACGGCGGTCGCATCCGCACGCGCTGGCGGATCGCCACCGACGCGCGCCGCACCGCCGACGAATATGCGGTGTGGCTGCACCAGTTGATGCAGCTCGAGGGCATCGAGCGCACTGCCGTCACTGCCGTCATCGTCAGCACGGTCGTGCCGCGCGCGCTCCACAACCTGCAGGTGCTGGCGCGCAAATATTTCGACGTCGAGGCGCTGGTCGCGGGCCGCCCGCCGATCGAATGGGGCATCCTGCTGGACGTCGTCGCGCCCGCCTCGGTCGGGGCCGATCGAGTCGTCAACGCCATCGCCGCGCATGCCGGGCATCCCGGCGACCTCATCCTGATCGATTTCGGCACCGCCACCACGCTCGACTGGGTGGATGGCGCAGGCGCGTATAAGGGCGGCATCATAGCGCCCGGCATCAACCTGTCGCTCGACGCGCTGGTCGGGGCCGCCGCCAAGCTGCCGCGGATCGCGATCGAGGCGCCGGAGGCGAACAAGAGCGTGATCGGGCGGACGACCGAGGACTGCATGCTTTCCGGCATCTTCTGGGGTTATATCGCGATGATCGAGGGTCTGGTCGCGCGGATGAAGCAAGAGATCGAGCGTCCGGTGCGGGTTATCTCGACCGGCGGCCTTGCGGTGCTGTTCGACAGCCATACATCTGTGTTCGACGCGATCGAGCCGGATCTGACGATCCAGGGGCTCGCCCTGCTTTATGCGCGCAGCGGCGGACATTGACCGCAGCGGCCATCCCCGCGAGAGCGGATCCATGCGGCGGCGGGCGATGCCGCCCGTAGCGACCCGCCTCCGGCGAGCCGACGAGCAAGAATCGGAAATCTGAACACGTGACCAATCCCGGCAACGAACTCCTCTTCCTCGCCCTCGGTGGCTCGGGCGAGATCGGCATGAACGTCAATCTCTATGGCTGCCAGGGCAAGTGGGTGATGGTCGATCTCGGCCTCACCTTTGCCGATCCCGCCTATCCCGGCATCGACCTGATCCTGCCCGATCTCGATTTCATCGAGCGCAACGCCAAGAATCTGCTCGGCATCGTGCTGACCCACGGCCACGAGGATCATATCGGCGCGATCCCCTACCTCGCCGCCGATCTCGGCGTGCCGCTCTATGCGACGCCGTTCACCGCCGGCCTGATCCGCGGCAAGCTCGAGGACGAGGGTCTCGCCAGGAAGGTGAAGCTCCACGTCGTCGAGAACGAAGGCAGTTTCCGGCTTGGCCCGTTCGGCTTCCGCTACGTGCCGCTTGCGCACTCGATCCCCGAGGGCAACGCGCTGCTGATCGACACGCCATACGGCCGCATCTTCCACACCGGCGACTGGAAGCTGGACGAGGAGCCGCTGCTGGGCACGCCTTCCACCGCCGCCGAATTGAGCGCGATCGGCGACGAGGGCGTCCTGGCGTTGGTCTGCGATTCGACCAACGTGTTCAACGATCATGCCTCCGGCTCGGAGGCGGCGGTGCGCGAAGGGCTGGATGCCGTGATCTCGGCAGCGACCGGACGCGTGCTCGTCACCACCTTCGCGTCCAACGCCGCGCGAGTGCAGACGCTGGGCGAGGTCGCGCGCGATACCGGCCGGCAGCTCTGCGTCGCCGGCCGCTCGCTCGACCGGATCATCCGCGTCGCCAAGCAGGCGGGCTACCTCGCCGACTTTCCCCAGACGATCGATTTCGACGCGGCGATGCGGCTGCCGCGGCGCGAGGTGATGATCATCGCCACCGGCGGCCAGGGCGAGGCACGTGCCGCGCTCGCCCGCATTGCGTTCGACAGCCATGCGCTGAAGCTCGGCGCCGGCGACCTCGTCGTGTTCTCGTCGAAGCAGATCCCCGGCAACGAAATGGCGATCGGCCGCATCCAGAACGCGCTTGCCACCAAGGAGATCGAGATGATCACCGACCGGCAGGCGCACGTCCACGTCTCCGGCCATCCCGGCCGGCCCGAACTGGCGCTGATGTACAAGTGGATCAAGCCACAGATCCTGCTTCCGGTCCACGGCGAGACGCGCCACATGGCAGAGCAAGCGCGCTTCGGCCTGAGCGAAGGCGTGCCGCAGGCGATCGTGCAAGCGAACGGCACGGTGCTCCGTCTCGCCCCCGATGGACCGAAGGCGATCGGCCAGGAACGCGCTGGCCGGCTGATCCTGGACGGCGATGTGATCCTGCCCGCCGACGGATCGACCATGAACGAGCGGCGGAAGATCTCGATCAACGGCCTCATCTCGGTCGCGGTCGCGGTCGATCCGCAGCAGCGGCTCAGGGGCAAGCCCGCAATTGCCATCCACGGCATCCCGGTCGAGGAGGATCGCGACGACTTCCTCGCCGATGCCGGCGATGCCGCGGCCGGCGCGGTGAAGGAGGGCGCGAAGGACGAGGCCAAGCTGCGTGAGTCGATTAGGCTCGCGGTGCGCCGCCGCGCGACGCAGTGGACCGGCAAGAAGCCACAGGTCGACGTTTCGCTGATCCGGGTGTGACGCGGTGAAGTTCGGCTCGATCATCGCGATCTACGCCTTGTTCTGGTCGATGAGCTTCTTCTTCGTCCTGCCATTCCGGCTGCGTTCAAGCGACGAGCCGGAGGCGCTCGTACCGGGTCAGGCGGAGAGCGCGCCGCCGCGGTTCAGCTTCGCGCGCACCTCGAAGTGGACGACGGTCGTCGCCGCGGTGCTGTTCGGGCTCTTCTACCTCAACTATCTGAACGGCTGGGTGAGCCCGGAGGTCGTCGACTTCTTCTCCCCGCACCGCTGAGGCAGCAGCGCTAGCTCCGCAGCCGCTCGATCGCCTGGGCAAGCGCCACGTACAGCTTGCCGACGTCGGACGACAGCAGCGTGATCGCCAGCGTCGACCCGTCGCGGCTGGCCAGCACGCGGCGTAGCATCGCTTCGAAATCGGCGATGTAGCGGTTGAGCTGCTCGTGGAAGCTCGGGTCCCGCCCGTAGAGGCGCTGGATCTCGCGGACCTGCGCACTGTCGATCAGCCGCACCGAGCGGCGGGTGAAGATGCCGCGATCGCCGCGCAGATAGGCCGTCCAAGCGCTGTCCGAGACGTCCTGCGAAAGGATGCCGGCGACGTTGATCGCGGTCGCGTTGAGCGCCTCGATCAGCAGCGCGACGCGCCGCGAGAGGCTGTCCTCGTCGGTCTTGTCGTTCTCGGCGCGCGCCTCGGCGATCCGCGACTCGATCGCCGCGGTGGTGTCGGCGATGGTCAGCATCTGCTTCATCAGCCGCTCGGTCGCGCGGTTCGTCGCCTCGACCGCTTGCGCGCCGGCGGAGGTCACCTCCGCCATCTGCGCCTCGATCCGCGCATCGATCGACCGTTCGAGCGCGCCGTGCGCGGCATTGCCGAGCGCGCGCGCCGCCTCGGGGATCACCGCCGCCAGCGCCTCGCGGGCATGGTCGGCGGCCTGGGCAGCGGTCTCGCGGACGCGCAGCAGCGCATCGACGAGCTGCGGCGCGGCGCCGTCGACGAGCGCGCGGGCCTGCTCGCCACTGCCGGCGATCGCCGCCGAGACGCGGTCGGCATGCTCCTGGATGGTCTGCAGACGTTCCTCGGCGGCGAGGCCGAGCGCGCGGATCGTGGTGGCCTGGCGGAGGAGGAGCGCGTCAGCATTGCCGAGCATCGCGGTCGCGTCGCTGGCCGAGCCGGCGAGCTTCGTGGCCTGGGGAACCAGCGCGCCGAGCGCGGCGCGGCTCTCGTCGATGCGGCGCTCGAGTTCGGCGAGCGCCTGCGGCAGCGCCTCGCCGAGTTCCGTGCCGTTCTGCCGGAGCAGACCGACGAGCGTCTCGGTGCGGGCGATGAGCGCGTCGGCGGAATGGGTGCCGCGATCGAGCGCCCCGTCGATCAGCTCGGCGCGCGCGCCGAGCGTGACGATGGCCTCGTCGAGCGCCGCGGTCCGCGCCGCGCCGGTCCGGCCAAGGGCTTCGAGGCGTTGCTCGATGCCGCCGAGGCCGCTGTCGAGCTTGTCGACCAATGCGCCGCCCGCCGCATCATTGCGGCCGAGCTGCTCCGCCATGCGATCGAGCCGGGCATCGAGCTGGTCGAGCCGTCCGGCCAGGGCGCGGGTCGATTCTTCGCCGGTGCGGTCGAGCGCGACCCGGCCTTGTTCGATCATCGCCAGCATCGCCGCGCTCTGTGCCTCGATGGCGTGGCGCGCTTCGTCGACGGCGCGCGCGGCGTTGGCGAGCGCCGCGTCGACCGAACTCGACATCTGTCCGGCCGCGGTCTCCAGCCGGTCGCCGGCGACGTCGCTCGCGACCTCGATCCGCGCGACATGCGCGGCCAGCCGCTGTGCCGCGCCGCCCGCCGAATCCTCGGCATCCTTGCTGCGCTGTCCGAGCGTGACGAGCGCCGTAGCCAGTTCGCCGGCCCGCTCGTGCGCGCCAAGTCCCGCTTCCTTGAGGAGCGCCGACATCTCGCGGCTCTGCGTCGCGGCCCGCGGCAGGTCCTGGAGCAGCGCATCCATGTCGCCCCGCGCGCCGCGGGCTGCATGCTCCAAGGTGCCGGTCTGTCGCGCGAGCTCGTCGCTCTGGCCGCGCAACGCTCCGTTGATCGCGCCCAGCCGCGCCGTCGTGTCGTCGCCGATACGCACGAGCTGATGCGCGTGATCGCCGAGCGCGCGGCGGCCCTCCTCAATCCGCGAGGAGAGACGCGCGAGCACCTCTTCCAGCGCGGTCGCTTCGACCCGCATCGCTTCGGCAGTCTGGCCGAATCGGCGTGCTTCGCCGCGACTGGTGCGCAGCAGCAGCAGATAGGCGATGCCGGCCAGCGCCAGGGGCGCGCAGAAGATCGCGATGCCGAGCGCGACGGTCGAGAAGGACGGCAACCCGTCGGCGAGCAGCAGGTCCGCGCGCCAGCAGCAGAAACCCACCCAGCCACCGGCAGCGAGCGCGAGGAGGAAGGCGCCGATTCGCGACGGCCAGCGCGCGGGCAGGTCCGGCTCCGCCCACTGGAATTGTGGCCGCGACTCGAACGCGGTGTGGGTCTCGGCCGCCGTTGCGCCCTCCGTGATCGGCTCCGCCGCCGGGGCGTTCCGCCAGTCTTCCGTTGCGCGAAATCTCGTCCCCATGAGTAAGGGTTTAACACTTTCCGGCGCCAGCGGAAGGGCCGCTGCAACATCCTGTTAAGCCTCCGCTGCCAGGATGGTGGCATGGTTTACGATCCCGGAGCGCTTCGCGCGGCCCTGGCCGCTGCGGTCGGTGACGATCCCGAGCTCGTGGCCGAGCTTCGCGCCGCCTTCCTCGACAGCGCCGCGCGGACCGCCGACATCCTCGCCCGCGCGCGATCGGACGGAAACTGGCGGATGGCGGCGCGGCGGCTGCAGAGCCTCGCCGCCAGCTTCGGCGCGGTCGAGCTCATGGCCATCGCCGAGGCGGGCGCGGAGGGCGCGCCGGGCGACCCGGTGGTGCTGCGCCAGGTGCGAGAGGCGATCGCCGCCTTCGCCGGCTAGCGGCGTGCCGCTCCGCACGACCCGATCCCGGCAGCGGCCATCGCGCGGCTTTGCAACTTCCCGGATCAGCGCCTATCGACCTCGCTTGGCCGTAGGTGAGGTGGGAGCCGATGTGGCGCTGGCGGCGCTGATTGCTGCGAGTTCGCAAGTCGAGGGTGGCGAAGGGCTGCGCGCGACCCTGCCGCTCGTGGGTGCGACGCTGCTCGAGCACCAGGCCCGGCTTGCCCGCCGCGCCGGTGCCGCGCACATCGTCGTGCTGGTCGAGCGACTGCCGGCGGCGCTCACCGCGGCGTTCGATCGGCTGCGCCGGGACGGCATCCCGATCGAGGTCGCGCGCAGTGCCGCCGACGCCGCGGACCATATCCACCCCGACGAGAAGCTCCTGATCATCGGCGATGGCTGCCTCGCCGCCGAGGCGCTGATCGAGCGGCTGGTCGCGGCGCCGCCGCCAACCGTCGTCACCGTGCCCGATCATAGCGAGCGGCAGAGATTCGAGCGCATCGACGCCGTCACCCGCTGGGGCGGGCTCGCGCTGATAGACGGCGCGCAGCTCCGCCGCACGGTGGTGATGCTCGGCGAGTGGGATCTGCTCTCGACGCTGCTCCGCCGCACGCTGCAGGACGGCACCAAGCGGATGGATGCCTTTCCGCCCGACAGCCCCGGGCCGCCCGAACTGCTGCTGATCGCCGATCGCGCCGATGTGCTGGAGGGGGTCGACCGCCGCCTGATCGGGGCATCGCGCGGGCGCGCCGCGACCTGGCCGGCACGCTATCTGTTCCCGCCCGTCGAGGAACTGGCGCTCCGCCCGCTCGCCGGACGGGCGCTGGACCCGACCTGGATCGCGGTGGCGGCGGTGTTCGTGTCGTTCCTCGCCGTGCCGGCGGCACTCGCTGGCTGGCGCTGGCTGGCGCTGGCGGCGCTGCTGCTTTCCGGACCGCTACTGGCGATCGCGGCGCGGCTGGCGGCGACCCGGCTGGCGCTCGTCCGCCACAGCCTGATCCTCAACGCGCTGCGTGACGGCGCCGCCGGCA
The DNA here is from genome assembly GCA_964247195.1 of uncultured Sphingomonadaceae bacterium. Lineage (GTDB taxonomy): Bacteria > Pseudomonadota > Alphaproteobacteria > Sphingomonadales > Sphingomonadaceae > JAQGLK01. Next base: position 2,934 of record CAXTTP010000055.1, on the reverse strand, counting down.
CGGCGCTGATCGCGCTGGGTCGGGATCTCGCCGGCTCGCTCGGCTGGGGCATGATCGCCGTCGCCGCCGCGGTCGTCGCCGCCAGCATCGCGCTGGCGGTCGAGCGGCGCAGCCTGCTCCGCCTGGGCGGGACGATCACGCCGATGCTCGCGAGCACCGACGGATTGATCTGGGCGCAGCTCTGGTTCGCGGCGGCCGGCGCATGGGGGATCGGGATCGGCGTGCTCGCGGCCTATGCGCTCGGATCGTTTTTCATCGTGCAGCGCGGCGTGCTGCAATCGCTGAACGCGGTTTAGAAGCTGTTTACGATGTTGGCTTAGGAAAGGGACATGAACTTCCTGGACCGAGAGCAGGCGAGGGGCTCCGACGCTCGCACCGATTGGCTCCTCGCGGAGGCCGCCAGCGCTGCCGGCGCCGCCCGCGAGCGCATCACCAATGCGGTTGCCGAGCTGGGCATGGCACAGGATCGGCGGTTGAGCGACGCCACGCGGGCGACCATGACGCGGCTGCTTGCCGCGCTGGTCGCGGCGGTCGAGGACGATCTGCGCCAGCGCCTGATCGGCATCTTCGGTCGTGCCGCGCCGGCGATGTTGATCGACACGCTCGGCGCGACCGACGTCGCGATCGCCGCGCCGATCCTCGGCCACGGCCGCGTGCTCCGCGACACCGACCTTACCGTCACGCTGCTGCGCAGGGTGGAGGAGCAGCGGCTCGTTGCCGCGCTGGCGCCGGCGGGGCTGTCGCGCTCGGCCCTGTTCGACGACCTGCTCCAGGATGGCGACGAGCCGCTGGCGGCGGCGGCGATGGCGCTGATCGTCGCCGAGAGCCGGCGCGCCGACGCGCTGGACGGCTCCTTGCTCGCCCGCACCGACTTGCCTGCCGAGCAGCAGCATCGGCTCGTCTGGCGGGTGGCGGCGGCGCTGAGCCATTACATCCTGGCCCGCGCCGCCCTGCCGCCGGCGGTGGTCGACCGCGCCATGATCGCCGCGGCCAACGCCGCGCTCGCCGGCTATGACGAGGGAGCGACCGCCGAAGGTCGCGCCACCCACGTCGCCCGCCGCCTCCACCATCGCGGCCGTCTCGACGGCGCGATAGCGCGCCGCGCGTTCGAGGAGGGACGGCTCGTGCTCGGAGTCGCGCTCCTCGCGGTGCGCGGCAGCATCGATTACACCTACGCGTGGGAAATGGTGGTCGATACCGGCGGCAGCCGCCTGCTCGTCCTGCTTCGCGCGAGCGGCTTCGATCGCGCCGATGCCGCCGCCATCGCCGCGCTGCTCGGCGCTGCCGAGGGCGCTTCCGACGACGACATCGCGCTCCGCATCGAAGCGTTCGACCGGCTCGACGCCGCCGCGGCGCGCGAGGCGATCCGGCTTTGGCAGTTCGATTCCGGCTATCGCCAGGCGCTCGCCGACCTGTCGGCCGGCCTCGGAGGCGGAAGCCGCCGATGAAGCACGCGCCGGACGACACGGCGCCGGTGCGCGGCCGCGTCGACCGGGACGGACGGCTGATCGCCGCCGATGCCGCGCTCGCCGCGCTGCACGCACGCGCCGGCGGCACCGCCAGCGGCGTCGTCGCGGTCCCGCAGATCGCGGCTGTCGCCCGCCTGGCCCGTCGCCTCGGCATCCTCGTCTCACGCGGCGTGGTCGCCGCCGACGGTGAGCACGATGTCGACCTCTGGATCCGCGCCCAGCCCGACGGCGAGGCGATCGACCTTGCCATCGGCGGCTGGACGCGCCGTCCGGCGACGCTTCCCGTTCCCGCCGAACCGGCCGAGCGCGAACATGACTTCCTCCGCGCCGCCGCCGACTGGGCCTGGGAGACCGACGGCGCGCTCCGCCTCCGGTCGTTCGCGGCCGATGCGGTCGCGGCGATCGGCGGGTCGGCGGCAGAGCTGGTCGGCCAGCCCATGACGCGCTTGTTCGCGCTGGTCGAAGGCCCGGACGGCGCGCTGCCGCTGCTGGAGGCGCTGGCGCTCGGCCGCAGCTTCGAAGCCCAGCTCGCGGAGCTCCGCCCGCAAAGCGGGTTGCGGGTCAGCCTCGCCGGCCTGCCGCTGATCGACGGCAACGGCCGCTTCGGCGGCTTCCGCGGCACGACGACGCAGGTCGCGCCCGAGCCCTCTGAGCCGGAAGGCGCTGCCGATGCCGGCGCGTTCGGCGAGCGGCTCGATCGCGCGCTGCGCCTGCCGCTCGACCGCATCATCACCAGCGCCGAGACGATCCGCAGCCAGAACGACGGGCCGCTGCGGCGCGACTATGTCGAATATGCCGCCGACATCGCCTCGGCCGGCCGCCACCTGCTCGCGCTGGTCGACGATCTCGTCGATCTCCAGGCGATCGAGCGTCCCGATTTCCGGCCGCGCCGCGAACTGCTCGATCTCGCCGATATCGGCCGCCGCGCCGCCGGACTGCTGGCGGTCCGCGCCTCCGCCAACGGCGTCACCATCGATCGCCCGCAGCTCGGCGAGGCGCTGCCTGCCACCGGCGAGTTCCGCCGCGCGCTCCAGATCCTCGTCAACCTTGTCGCCAACGCGGTCCGCTACTCGCCCGAGGGCGGCATGATCTGGATCCGGTGCGAGCGTGATCGCGGCTTCGCGGCGATCATCGTCGCCGATCAGGGCAAGGGGATCGCGGTCGCCGACCACGCGCGCATCTTCGACAAGTTCGAGCGGGTCGATCCGGCCGAGCCTGGCGGCACCGGTCTCGGCCTCTACATCGCCCGCCGGCTGGCGCGCGCGATGGGCGGCGACCTCATCGTCGACAGCGCGCCGGGGCAGGGCGCGCGCTTCGTGCTCACCCTGCCCGGCGCGGAGATGGGTTAGCTCGTCACCGGGTCGCTCAGCGCTCGCCCACCGGCACGTAATCGCGCTGGGTCGGGCCGGTGTAGAGCTGACGCGGACGGCCGATCTTCTGCTCGGGGTCGGCGATCATCTCGTTC
>CAXTTP010000054.1:0-12794 GCA_964247195.1 uncultured Sphingomonadaceae bacterium | reverse complement strand
GCGCCGGGCACTCGACGCGGCGCTCGACCCCGGCGGCCCGCTCGATCCCCTCGACCGCACCGACGCGGCGGCGGTACCAGCCTGGCTGGCCGGGGAGGCGGCCGAAGCGGCGGCGCACGGGCTTGGCTGCGTGCACCTGCGCTCGATCGACCCCGACGATCTCTCGCTGCGCGACGCGCGGCTGCTCGGCCGCGCCGACCGGATCTACCATCGTGCCGACGTGCCGCCCGCGATCCTCGCCCGCGGCCGCGCCGACGCTGCCCGGATCGCCTGCGCGCGGATGCCCGAACAGCCGGGCGACGGCCTCTCGGTCGATGTCGGATGGAGCACGCGATGAAGGGCTTCACTTTTCGCACCGGCGCCGACGGCAAGGTCGAGCGGATCGATCCCGCCGATCTCGGCCGCGACGCAAACCAGCCGGGTTTCTTCTGGGTCCATCTCGACGGCAACGATCCGGCCACCGCCGACTGGCTGGGTACGCGGCCCGAGCTCTCCCCCGCGGTCGTCGCCGCACTCACCGCGATCGAGACGCGGCCGCGCACCGAGGAGATGGCGGACGGCGCGCTCGTCAACCTGCGCGGGCTCGGCGACACGCCCGACGACGATCCGGACAAGCTCGTCTCGATCCGGCTGTGGGCCGGCCAGGGGCGGGTATTCTCCGTCGAATACCGCCTGCTTTCGGCGCTGGACACGGTCTGCGAGAAGATGGCGGCGGGCAAGGTGCGCGATCCCGGCGACCTGATCGCGGCGCTGGCGATGACGATCACGGTGACGCTGGACGAGCAGGTCGCCTCGCTCGGCGACCTGCTCGACGACTGCGAGGTGCGCATCGAGCCAGACCAGCACGCCTTCGGCATGCGCCGCGCGATCGGCAGCGCCCGCGCCGACGCGATCGCCTATCGCCGTTTCGTCGTACCGCAGCGGACCGCGCTCGAGCGGCTCGCCGCGCTCGACGCGCCCTGGCTGGAGGAGGAGGATCGCGTCCATCTGCGCGAGGCGGCGGATCGCTTCGCGCGCATGGGCGAGGAGCTGGAGGCGGTGCGCGAGCGGGCCGCGCTGATGCACGAGCAACTGACCGACCTGCGCGCCGAGCAGATCGACAGCCGGACGCTGCTGCTGTCGATCGTGGCGCTGATCTTCCTGCCGCTGACGTTCATCACCGGCCTGCTCGGCATGAACGTGGAAGGCATACCGGGGGCGCACTCGCCCTGGGCGTTCGCGGTGGTGGTCGGCATCTGCGTGCTGATCGCGGTCGGTATCGCAGGCTATTTCGTCCGCGCGCACTGGCTGCGCCGCTAATCCAGCGTCGGTCAGGCGTTGAGGCGGGCGAGCTGGGTCTGGAGCTGGGCGACGGTGTCGGCGAGCCGGCTGCGGTCGACGTGAACCGCGGCGAGCTGGGCGCGCAGCTCGCCCGCCTCGTGGGCGCGCGTCGCGATCCGCGAATCGAGTGCGGCGTTGATCTTGCGCAGGTTGCCGATCATGGCGGCGCGGCGCAGCAGGCGCTTGATGCGGGCGGCGAGCACCGGAAAGTCGAGCGGCTTGGCGATATGGTCGTCGGCGCCGGCCTCCAGCGCCTCGATCGCGGCGGCAGGGTCGCGGCGCGCGGTCATCATGATCGCCGGCGTGTCGGCGTGGCGCAGCGACGCGCGCATCTCGCGCAGCGTCCGCACGCCGGAGAGGCGCGGCATCACCATGTCGACGAGAACGAGATCGAACCCGCGCCGCTCCAGCAGGCTGAGTGCGTCGATGCCATCGATCGCCTGCGCGACCTCGCAGCCGAGCTTCTCCAGCCGGCGGCCGAGCAGCTCCAGCGTCGTGCGGCTGTCGTCGACGATCAGGATCTCGCGTCCGGCCAGCGTGTCGAGGCCACCCGAGGTGGTGCTGGAACTTGCCGCCATCGATCTACGCCCGTCCTTGCCTGCGGCGTGAACCTAGCTGCGCGATGTCGACAATTGGTTAACTGGCGCCGAACCGTGACGGCAATCAGCCGCTGTTGCGCAGCGCCGTCGCTACCGCGTTGATCGACAGCTGGATGCCCTCGCGGACGCGCGGATCGTCCTCGCCGGCGCGGTGCCGCTTGAGCAGCTCGACCTGAAGATAGTTGAGCGGTTCGATATAGGGCAGCCGCAGCCGGATCGACTGGTCGAGCGCGGGGCTCTTCTCGAGCAGCCGGGTCTGGCGGGTCACCTGGAGCAGGCAGTCGCGCGCCGCCGTCCAGCCGGAGCGGATCCGCCCGAAGATCTCGGCGCCGGCTGCCTGGTCCTCGACGAGCGCCAGATAATGTTCGGCGATGCCCATGTCGGACTTAGCGAGCACCATCTCGAGGTTGGCGAGCGTCGACTGCAGGAACGGCCAGACCTCGACCATCTCGCGCAGCAGCGCCTGATCCTTGAACGATCGCAGCGCCTGGCCCACGCCGTACCAGCCCGGCAGCATCACCCGCGCCTGGCTCCAGCTGAACACCCACGGGATCGCGCGCAGGTCCTCGATCCGGTCGGACTTGGTGCGGGATGCGGGGCGCGAACCGATCTTGAGGTCGGCAATCTCGGCGATCGGGGTGAGCTGGCGGAAGAAGGTCTTGAAGCCTTCCGTCCCGTACACGAGCCCGCGATATTCCTCGAAAGCAACCGCCGAGATGCTCTCCATCGCCGACGCGTAGCGGGCATAGTCCTGGCTGTTCATTTGCGGCGGCTCGAGGCTGGCGAGCACGGTCGCAGACGCCATCGCCTCCAGGTTCGCGATCGCGCTCTGCGCGGTGCCGTATTTGGCGGCGATCACCTCGCCCTGCTCGGTGATGCGAATGCGGCCCTTCACCGTTCCCGGCGGCTGCGCGCGGATCGCGGCGAAGGAGGAGCCGCCGCCGCGACCGACGGCACCGCCGCGACCGTGGAACAGCTGCATCGCCGCGCCCGCCTCGGCGAACACCGGCGCGAGCGCCCGGCTCGCCTGGTGAAGGCTCCACACCGAGGTGAGATAACCGCCGTCCTTGTTCGAATCCGAGTAGCCGACCATCACCTCTTGATGGCCGCGCGCGGCGACGATCGCGGCGACCTCGGGCAGCGCGAACCAATCGGCCATCACCTGCGGCGCGCGTTCGAGGTCGCCGATCGTCTCGAACAGCGGCACCGCCATGATCGCCGCGTGCGGCGGATCGCCCGGCCGGTAGAGCCCGGCTTCCTTGAGCAGCAGGTGGACCTCGAGCATGTCGGACACGCTCTCGGCCTTCGAGATGTTGTAGGTCGTGATGCAGGCCGGGCCGTAGCGCGCGTGCGCCTCGGCCGCGGCGCGCACGATCGCGAGCTCGGAGGCGGTCTCCTCGGAATATTCGGCATAGGGGATCGCCAGCAGCCGAGCCGTGCCGAGCTCGCCGCGGAGCAGCGCCACCCGCCCCGTCTCGTCGAGCGCCAGATAGTCCGGCTCGGCGCCCGCGACCTTCAGGAGCTCGGCGACGACGCGCTCGTGGACATCGGCATTCTGGCGCATGTCGAGCGTGGCGAGATGGAAGCCGAACGTCTCGACCGCGCGGATCAGCCGGCCGAGCTTGCCGCTACCGCCGAGCGCGCCGCCGCCGCCGCTCAGCGAATGGGCGATGACGACGAGGTCGGCGCGCAGCGCCCCCGGCTCGGCATAGGGCTCACCGTCCTGCGCCGGCGGACGCGGCGGGGCACGGTCGCTGAGCTTGCGATAGGTCGCCGCGACCCGGGCGTAGATGCCGGTCAGCGCGCGGCGATAGGGCTCGTCGGTGCGGAACGGCGCAGCATCGCCGCTCGCCGCGGCGAGGCTGTCGAGCTCCGGGGTCGCCGCCGCGAGCTCGGTCGAGATCGACAGCTCGGCGCCCAGCGCATGCAGCGAATCGAGATAATGGCCGAGCACCGCCTGCGCCGATCGCGCCAGCGCGAAGCGCAGCGATTCGGCGTTAACGAAGGGATTGCCGTCGCGATCGCCGCCGATCCAGCTGCCGGGCCTGACGAAGCTCGGCGGCCGCTTGCCGAGCGCGCGTTGCCAGCGCGTATAGAGCGCCGGCAGCACCGGCACGAACACGTCGCGCAGATAGGCGAGCGCGGTTTCGACCTCGTCGGCGACATAGAGCCGCTCGCGACGGAGCGGCCGGGTCTGCCAGAGCAGCGCGATCTGGCGGTAGATCGCTTCGTCGACGAGATCGCCGCTGTCGGTCTCGGTCCGGCCCATGTCCTTGAGCAGCATGAGTTCGGCGATGTGGTTGCGATGGTCGATGATGCTCTTGCGGCGGACCTCGGTGGGATGCGCGGTCAGCACCGGGACGATCAGCGCGTCCTCGAGCAGCGCGAGGATCCGGTCCTTGCCGATCCCCTCTTCCTCCAGCCGCGCGATCGCCATGGCGAGATCGGCGCCCGGCTCGGCAGCGATCCCCTGCCGGTCCTCGGCGAGGTTGGCCAACATCGAGAAGAGCATGAATCCGCGCGTGAACGCCAGCGTGTCGTCGAGGCTGAGAGCACCGAGCCCGGGATCGATCGCCCCTGCCTCGACGATGCCGCGGGCACGATCGACCGATGTCGACCTGATATATTCGATCCGCCGGAACAGCGCGTCACCGCCGAAGGTGCGAATGACGTCGCCCAAGAGACGGCCGAGAAAGCGGACGTCCGGGTTCTGGGCGATGGGAGCGACGGCCATGACGGGATGCTGCACCGCAGCGTTCCCCCCGTCAACGGCCGCCTGATCTCCGATTCAGCTCAGCTCAGAGCGTGACTTCAGCCATGTTGTCCTTGTAGTCGACCTTCGGATCGCGGCCGAACATGCGCATGATCGCGGCGCCGATGCTGGAGCCGCCGAGCCACAGCTGCGCGCTCGTCGTATCGAGCCTGAGCAAAGCCAGCTTCGGATCGTTCTTCCCGCCTTCGAACCACGCCTCGACGTGCGGGTTCCACAGGCGATCGACCGTCGCACGGTCGTTATCGACGCTCAGCGTGCCATGTACTGCGGCGAACAGGTCGTGACCCTTCGACACGTAGTTGGCGATCGCCTGATGCGATTCGCTCAGCGCTTCGACAAGCGTGTTGTCCTTGGTGGTGAAGAACCAGATCGGCCCCGCCTCACCCTCGAACTGCGCAGTCATCGGCTGGCCGAGCGCTTCCTCGGACCCGTTGAGTCCGAGCATCACGAACGGGCTCGACTTCAGCTCCTTCCAGAACTTGGCTTCGATTTCGGCGTCGCTGGGCATGGTTCGCTCCTTGTCTGGTCGGTTCGCTCAACCAGCCGAGAGGAGGATCGTTCCCGGCCAGCCGTTTCAGGCGTCGAGCTCGACGTCCCAATAGAGCCAGTCGCGCCAGCTCTGGTGGAGATAATTGGGCGGGAAGCTGCGGCCATGCTCCTGCAACTGCCAGCTCGTCGGCCGGATCGGCGCGAGCGCGAGCGCCATCCCCGCCTGCTTCGGCGTGCGCCCGCCCTTGCGCAGGTTGCAGGGCGCGCAGGCGGTGGCGACATTCTCCCAGGTCGTGCGCCCGCCCTGCGCGCGGGGAATGACATGGTCGAAGGTAAGGTCGTTGCCCAGGCCGCAATATTGGCACGCGAAGCGGTCGCGCAGGAACAGGTTGAAGCGGGTGAAGGCGGGATGCTGCGATGGCCGGACATATTGCCGGAGCGCGATCACCGAGGGTAGCCGCATCGACCAAGTGGGGCTGCGCACCTCCCGCCGATACTGGTCGACGATGTCGACCCGCTCGAGAAACACCGCCTTGACCGCGGTCTGCCACGGCCACAGGCTGAGCGGATAATAGCTTAGCGGCGTATAGTCCGCATTGAGGACGAGCGCCGGGCAGCTGTCGGGATGACGGATCAGGTCGGGATGGTACATGGAACTGGCAATGACCTCCCGCTTCGCAGCCGAAGCGCGGACGCCCGTTCCCGTTCCCGTCGCACTCGGGAGCACGAAGCCAGGCTGGCCGCGCCTCCGTCGCCCGCGCTCCTAGTCCGAGGAGCGTGACGAGCACATGACAGCATTGCCGGCGACGGGCCGTCAAGAGCAAGGCGGCAAATTATCCACAGAGATGCGCAATCCCTTATCCACGGTCACCCGCTTCGCGCCGAGCCCGACCGGCCGACTGCATCTCGGCCACGCCTTCTCGGCACTCGCCGCCCACGATCGCGCCCGCGTCGACGGCGGCCGCTTCCTCCTGCGGATCGAGGATGTCGACGCGACCCGCTGCCGGCCGGGGTTCACCGCTTCCATCCTCGACGATCTCGCCTGGCTCGGCATCGGCTGGGACGGGCCGGTGACGATCCAGTCGGACCGGCTGGCGCGCTACCGGACGGCGCTCGACCGGCTGGCGGCAGACGGGCTTGCTTATCCCTGCTTCTGCTCGCGCGCCGACATCGCCGCCAGCCTGTCGGCGCCGCACGGAGCCGACGGACCGATCTATCCTGGCACCTGCCGCGGTCTAACGGACGGCATAGCGCGCGCCCGCGCCGAGCCGCACAGCTGGCGTCTCGACGCAGCCGCCGCGATCGCCCGCACAGGGCCGCTCTACTGGTTCGACGAACGCGCCGGCCGGGTCGCGGCCGATCCGCAGGCGCTCGGCGACGTCATCCTCAAGGGCCGCGACCGGCCAGCGAGCTATCATCTCGCCGCGGTCGTCGACGATGCGGATGCGGGCGTCACGCTGGTGATCCGCGGGCGCGACCTGTTCGCCTCGAGCCATGTCCAGCGCATCCTCCAGGCGCTGCTCGGCGTGGCGGCGCCGGCCTACCGCCATCACCCGCTGGTCGCCGGGCCTGACGGCCGCCGCCTCGCCAAGCGCGATGCTGCCGCCGGGCTCGACGAGCTGCGCGCGGCCGGCATCGACGGTCGGGCGCTTGCCGGCGACCTGCGCGCCGGCCGCCTGCCCATTGGCTTCGCCTGGGCGGTTCACTAAGTTGGCAGGATGCAGACCTTCCTGTTCGTCCTGATCATCCTCGCCGCGCTCGCCGCGCTGGCCGCGCTCGTCCGCGGCATCATCATCTTCCTGCAGACCAGCGAGCGGGACCTCAAGGGCAACGGCCCGATCGACTCCGGCCTGCGCCAGAACAAGATGATGTGGCGTCGCATCCAGTTCCAGGCGCTGGCGGTAGTGCTGATCGTGCTGTTCCTCCTGCTCGGCCGGGCTGGCGGCAGCTGAGGTTCGGTTGGTCAAGCTCAACCGCATCTATACCCGCACTGGCGACGCCGGCACGACCGGCCTGGTCGACGGGTCACGCGTCACCAAGCATGATCCGCGCCTCAGCGCGATCGGCGACGTAGACGAGGCGAACTCGGCGATCGGCGTGGCTCTGCTCGGCGTTGCCGACGGCGAGCAGCGGGCGATGCTCGGCCGGATCCAGAACGAACTGTTCGATCTGGGCGCCGATCTCGCGACGCCGGGCGAGGATTTCGCGCCGTCGCCAATGGCGCTGCGCGTCGTCGCGTCGCAGGTCGAGCGCCTGGAGCGGGAGATCGACGCGATGAACGCGGAGCTTCCCGCCCTCACCAGCTTCATCCTCCCCGGCGGCGATCCTGCGGCGGCGGGCATCCATGTCGCGCGCGCGATCGTTCGCCGGGCGGAGCGCTCGGCGGTCGCCGCGGCTGCCGCCGTCGCGCTCAATCCGCTGGCGCTCGCCTATCTCAACCGCCTTTCGGACCACCTCTTCGTGCTCGCCCGATTCGCCAATCGCGCGACCGGCGACGTGCTGTGGCAGCCGGGGGGCACCCGCTAGCGGCAACCTTTCCGGCGGATGGCGGTTGACGCCGCCGGCGCACGCACCGACATGAGGCGAACAAGGGGGAAAGTCTCGATGGCGGCAACCTATCCCGAAGCCGCGATGGCGCCGGTGCTCGCCGATCGCTTCCTGGCGGCGCGCTCGCTCACTGTCGCGCTCGCCGCGCCACTGTCCGACGCCGATGCCACCGTGCAGTCGATGGACGATGCTTCGCCCGCCAAATGGCATCTGGCGCACGTCACCTGGTTCTTCGAGACGTTCGTGCTGCGCGACCATGTCGCCGGATACCGCGCCTTCGATCCCCGCTTCGCCTTTCTCTTCAACAGCTATTACGAGGCGGAGGGCGCGCGCCACGCGCGGCCCCGCCGCGGCATGCTGACCCGACCGACGCTGGCCGAGATCCTGGCCTGGCGCGGGCATGTCGACGAGGCGGTTGTGGCCGCTTTGCCCGCGCTCCCGCCCGCGGCGCACGAGCTGGTGGAACTCGGCATCCATCACGAGCAGCAGCATCAGGAACTGTTCGTCACCGACATCCTCCATCTGCTCGCCCAGAACCCGCTCGATCCGGCATTGTGGCCGGCCGCCCGGCCGCGACCGGCGGCGGTGCCCGGCCCGATCGGCTGGATCGAAGGGCGGCGCGGCATCGTCGAGGTCGGGTTTGGCGGGAACGGCTTCGGCTTCGACTGCGAGGGGCCGCGCCACGCCGCCTTGCTCCACCCCCATGCTATCGCCGACCGGGCGGCCACCAACGCCGAATGGACCGCCTTCATCGCCGACGGCGGCTATACGCGGCCGGAATTGTGGCTGTCAGACGGCTGGGCGTGGGTGCAGGCCGAGCATGTCGCGGCGCCGCTCTACTGGCGGCACGGGCCGGACGGCTGGACGAGCTTCGCTCTCGATGGCCGTCATCCGGTCCGCCCCGCCGCCCCGGTCACGCATGTCAGCTATTACGAGGCCGACGCCTTCGCGCGCTGGGCCGGAGCGCGCCTGCCGACCGAGCCGGAATGGGAAGCGGCGGCGGCAGGCCTCGATCCGGCGCAGGGCAATCAGCTCGACGGCGCCCGGGCAGTCCGCCCACAGGCGGCGAGCCGAAGCGCGGCGCGCCACCAGATGTTCGGCGACGTCTGGGAATGGACCGGCAGCGCCTACCTGCCCTATCCCGGCTTCCGTCCCGCCGCCGGTGCCGTCGGCGAATATAACGGCAAGTTCATGAGCGGCCAGTTCGTGCTCAAGGGCGGCAGCTGCGCCACCCCGCGCGGCCATGTCCGCGCCTCCTACCGCAACTTCTTCTACCCCCATCAGCGCTGGCAGTTCACCGGCGTAAGGCTGGCGAAGGATCTCTGAGATGCTCCTCGATAGCCCGTCGCAGGCAGCCGCTGCCGTCGATCCCGCCTTCCGCGCCGACGTGCTGGCCGGGCTGGCGGCGCGGCCGCGGGCGATCCCGGCGCGCTGGTTCTACGATCGCGAGGGGTCCGAGCTGTTCGAGGCGATCACCGCGCTGCCGGAATATTATCCGACCCGCGTCGAGACCGCGCTGCTCGCGGCGCATTGCGGCGAGGTCGCCAGGCTGGTCGGGCCGGGCCGCGCGGTGGTCGAGTTCGGCTCGGGATCGTCGGCCAAGACGCCGCACCTGCTCGCCGCGGTCGAGCCGGCCGCTTATGTGCCGATCGACATTTCCGGCGAGTTCCTGCGCGCGTCCGCCGCCGCCCTCGCCGATGCCTTCCCGAAGCTGCCGATCCAGCCGGTCGAGGCCAATTTCATGCTTCCGATCGACCCGCCCGTGGGCATCGCGCGGATGCCGAAGCTCGGCTTCTTCCCGGGCTCGACGATCGGCAACCTGGTGCCGCGCACCGCCGTGAACCTGCTCCGGGCGATGGTCGAGACGCTCGGCGAAGGCGCGATGCTGCTGATCGGCGTCGACCGGATCAAGAGCGAGACCGTGCTCGTCCCGGCCTATGACGATGCCGCCGGCATCACCGCGCGTTTCAACCTCAACCTGCTCGCTCGGATCAACCGCGAGCTGGACGGCGACGTGCCGGTCGCGGCCTTTCGCCACCGCGCGGTGTGGAACGACGATCAGGCGCGGATCGAGATGCATCTCGAGGCGACGCGTGATGTTGGCTTCACCGTCGATGGGCAGCGTTTCGAGATGGCTGCCGGCGAGACGATCCACACCGAGAACAGCCACAAATACGGCCCCCGCGACGCGCGCCTGCTGCTGCGCGCCGGCGCCTGGACGCCGATCGCCGAATGGACCGATGCCGACGACAGGTTTGCGCTTATCCTGGCCGAGGCGCGCCCGGCGGGCACCGCGCCCTGAGCCTCTGTCGCTCCGGCGGCGACGGAGCCGGCGACTCTCCCCGAACGACGACATTCGCCTATAAGGGCATGGCTCCCGGGCGTCTCCGGGATGACGGAGAAGCTGAATGAGCGAGACAATCGGGGTGATCGGCGCTGGCCAGATGGGGGCGGGGATCGCGCAGGTGGCTGCGCAGGCGGGTTATCGCGTGCTCCTCGCCGACGTCTCCGCGGAGGTGGCGGACAAGGGCCGCGCGGGGATCGCCAAGGCGCTCGGCCGGCTGGTCGAGAAAGAGAAGCTCGCCAGCGCGGATCGCGACGCCGCCCTCGCCTTGATCGAGCCGGTCGGTACGCTCGACGGCATGGCCGCCGCCGCGATCGTGATCGAGGCGGCGACCGAGCGCGAGGAGATCAAGCGCACGATCTTCGCCAATGTCGGCAAGCTGCTCGGGCCGCAGGCGATCCTCGCCTCGAACACCTCGTCGATCCCGATAACCAGGCTCGCCCAATCCTCACCCGATCCGGCCCGCTTCATCGGCGTCCATTTCTTCAATCCGGTGCCGGTGATGGGGTTGATCGAGCTGATCCGCGGCCTCGCCACCGCCGACGCGACCGTTGCCGCCGTCGAGGCGTTTGCGCGGAAGCTCGGCAAGGAGGTGGTCCACGCCAACGACGCGCCCGGCTTCATCGTCAACCGCATCCTGCTGCCGATGCTCAACGAAGCCTGCTTCGCGCTCGGCGATGGCGTGGCCAACGTGCGCGACATCGATACCGCGGTGAAGCTCGGCCTCAACCATCCGATGGGGCCGCTGACGCTGGCCGACTTCATCGGCCTCGACACCCTCCTCGAGATCTGCCGCGTGCTCCAGCAGGGCACCGGCGACCCCAAGTACCGGCCGGCACCGTTGCTGGTGAAATATGTCGAGGCGGGCTGGCACGGCCGCAAGACCGGGCGCGGCTTCTACGACTATAGTGGGCCGGAGCCGGTGCCGACGCGCTGAGCCGCATTTGCGCAGGTTGATCCGATCCGGCTAGTCTTCCTTCCGAATCGGGGAGATAGCTTGAAATGGGGGTCGCCGCGCTCTGGCTGCTCGAGGTGGCGGCGCACGAGCTGTTGCTGTTCGCCGCGGTCGGCCTACTGGCGGGCGGACTTGACGATTTCTTGGTCGACCTGATCTGGATCGTGCACAGCATCGCCCGCGGCGTCCGTTTTCCGGACCGCAACGATGCCGCGACGCTCGCGCCGCCGACCCGGCCGGGACGTCTCGCCGTGCTGATCGGCGCGTGGGACGAGTCGGCCGTCATCGGCGCGATGCTGCGCCACGCGCTGGCGACCTTCGATCATGGCGATTATCGCCTCTACGTCGGCGCCTATCCCAACGATCCCGCGACGATCGACGCCGTCCGCGAGGTGGCGCGCGACGACGCCCGCGTCCGCCTCGTGATCGGCCCCCGCGATGGCCCGACGACCAAGGCCGACAATCTCAACCGCCTCTGGCGGGCGCTCGTCGACGACGAGATCGTGGCGGGCGAAGCGTACAAGGCGATCGTCCTGCACGATGCCGAGGACGTCGTCCATTCCGCCGAGCTACGCGTCTTCGACACGCTCACCGAACGCTACGATCTCGTCCAGCTGCCGGTGCTGCCGCTGGTCGACCGCCGTTCGCGCTGGATCGGCGGACATTATTGCGACGAGTTCGCCGAGGCCCATGGCAAGCAGATGGTCGTGCGCGAGGCGATCGGCGCCGGCATCCCCTCGGCCGGGGTCGGCTGCGCGCTTTCGCGGGCGGCCCTCCAGCGCATCGCCGACGCCGGCGGCGGCGACCCGTTCGATGCCGAAAGCCTGACCGAGGATTATGAGATCGGCCTTCGCCTCGCCGATTTCGGCGGTCGCGGCATCTTCGTGCGGCTGCCCGCAGCGGAGGGCCGCAAGCTGGTCGCGGTGCGCGCCTATTTCCCCGCAACGCTGGCCACCGCCGTCCGCCAGAAGACGCGGTGGATGGTCGGAATCGCGCTCTCCGGCTGGGAGCGGCTCGGCTGGCGCGGCGGCTTCGCCGAGAGCTGGATGCGGCTGCGCGACCGGCGCGCGGTGCTCGCCGCGATCATCCTGGCGGCGGCCTATGCCGCGCTGCTGCTCACGGTCGCGGCCATCGCGTTGCGCTATGCGATCGGCCGGGCGCCGTTCGCGCCGATGCCGCCGGCGTTCGCGGTGCTGCTCGCCGTCAATCTCGGCCTGATGCTGTGGCGGTGGCGATGCGGGTGGCGATGGTGCGACGCGCTTATGGCTGGGGCGAGGCGGCGCGCGCCGTGCCGCGGATGCTGGTCGGCAACGTCATCGCGATGATGGCGGCGCGGCGTGCGGTCCTCCACTACGCCGGCCTGCGCGCCGCGCGGCCGCTCGCCTGGGACAAGACCCGCCACGTCTTCCCCGCGTCGGTGCCCGCCGAATGAGGGCGCCGGGGCCGCCGATCCGCTTCCTGATCGCAGTGATCGGGTTGTGGATCGCGGGCCGGGCAGCGATCCTGATCCGCGGGGGCGAGGGGGTGCCGCCCGCATCCTTGGCCGCTCTGCCTTCGTCCCCTTCCTCCTGCGCGTCATGCCGGCAGAGGCTGGTGTCGATCGCCCCCGATCGCGATCGTGTCGAGGATCGACAGAGCGGTCGACCCGGGCCTCCGCAGCAGCGACCGGTTGCGATTGCTGTGCTGCTGCCCCGATCCCGACCGACCCCGGCCGCCGGGACGCCGCAGATCGCGGACCAATCGCCCCTGCCGGCACCGCCGCAGGCG
>CAXTTP010000053.1:11001-12822 GCA_964247195.1 uncultured Sphingomonadaceae bacterium | reverse complement strand
GCGAGGCGCTGCTTCTTCGACGCCTTCTTTCCTTTCACGCCGAAGCGGAACAGCAGGCAAGCGAGCGCCAGCGCGACCACCGCGACCGCCAGCCAGATCGCCTTGTTCCACAGCAGGATGCCGTCGATCGGCGGCATCAGCGTGTTGCGCTCGGTCGCGGTCCAGTATTTGGTGGCGAGGCCGAACGCGACGAAGCCCAGCGGGCCGCCATAAGCCAGCGCCGTCTCATATTGCGGGAGCCGGCCGAGCACGACAGTGGTGAGCGTGTAGACGATCAGGAAGGCGACGACGCCGACATAGGTCGCCATCATCGACCGGGTGATCGTCGCCAGCGCGAAGAACAGCGCCGAGGTCAGGAAGATGCCGGGCGCGGCCAGCACCACGAGGGCGTAGAGATAGTCGGACAGCCGGTTCGGCCCGAGGGTTTCCGGGTCGACCCACGGCATCACCGATCCCACCAGGATGCCGAGCGGCACGCTGAGGAAGGCGAGCAGGGCGGCGACATAGGCGCCGGTGAACCGACCGATCAGATAGTCGAACTTGCCGATCCGCGTCGCCCGGATGATCGGGCCGAAGCCGGTCTCGTCGTCGCGCACGATCACGTTGGCGACGAAGGCGGTCGTCACGAACATGAAGAACATGGTCCAGATCAAGTGGATCTGGGCAATGGCGAACGGCGCGTTCTTGTGGGTGTTGCCGCCGGAGCCGATCTGGATCTGGTCGATCACCACCGATCCGAAGGTCAGCAGGAAGAAGATGCCGGCGGTGACCCAGAACACCGGGTTGCGGATCTGGTAGCGCAGCTCGAAGCCGGCGACGCGGAAAAACATCAGCGGGTGCTCCGGATCAGGCGGCGAGGCGCGACGTCGCGAGGGTCGAGAAGTAGACGTCCTCGAGCCCGCCCGGCGCGGCGACGAAGCCCTCTCCCGGCGGCGTGTCGGCAAGCACATGGATCACGGTGCGGCCGGCGAACAGCCGGGTCGAGATGATCCGGTGGCTCGCCCCATAAGTGTCGAGCTCGGCGCGATCGATGGTCTTCTGCCAGATCCGCCCGCGTGTCGCGTCGATCAGCGCGACCGGCGCGCCCTCCAGCAGGATGCGGCCGCCCGCCAGCACCGCCATGCGCGGGCAGAGATCCGCCACGTCCTCGACGATGTGGGTGGACAGGATCACGACGACGTTCTCGCCGATTTCCGCCAGAAGGTTGAGGAAGCGATTGCGCTCCTCGGGGTCGAGGCCGGCGGTCGGCTCGTCGACGATGATCAGGCGAGGATTGCCTATCAGCGCCTGGGCGATGCCGAAGCGCTGCCGCATGCCGCCCGAAAAGCCCGCGAGCGCCTTCTTCCGCACGCTCCAGAGGTTGACCTGGTGGAGGAGCGCCTCGACCGTCGCCTTGCGGTCGGCGCCGCCGCCGAAGCCTTTCAACACCGCCATGTGATCGAGCATGTCGTAGGCCGAGACGCGCGGGTAGACGCCGAAATCCTGCGGCAGATAGCCGAGCGTGCGCCGGAGCGCCTCGGGCTCGGCGATGACGTCGAGGCCGTCGAAGCCGATGCTGCCCGAGGTCGGCGTCTGGAGCGTGGCGATGGTGCGCATCAGCGTCGACTTGCCCGCACCATTTGGCCCGAGCAGCCCGAACATGCCGCGAGGCACGTCCAGCGTCACCCCGTCGAGCGCACGCGTGCCGTTCGCGTAGACATGGCTCAGGTCACGTATCTCGAGCATTGGATGCACTCCCCGGGCGCTTCGGCGCGCGCGCACTCTATCGGGTGTGCTATTCCTGTAAAGCACCTGATCGCGACCAGGACGGTCGATCCGAAT
>CAXTTP010000053.1:0-10991 GCA_964247195.1 uncultured Sphingomonadaceae bacterium | reverse complement strand
GAATGCAGAGGAAAAAGAAACTCCCGCCCGACCCCTTTGCGGATCAGACGGGCGTTTTTTGGCTGTCCTGTGCCGGGCGCTTACTCGTCGGCAGTACCGGGCTCGGCCATGTTGCGATGCATGCCGGCGAGGACCGCGGCAGGCGCGACATGGGCCACTGTCGCCTGGATCTTGTTCTTCCATCCGGAAACGATGTGGGCGCCGCCATCCATCATCGTGTTCCAGCCATCCCGGGCAACCTTGCCGGCGTCGTCCTTTTTCTGCGTGCCGACCTTGGTGTCGCCCATGTCGGCGCGGTCGAAGAACTCGGTCTCGGTCGGGCCGGGCATCAGGGTGGTGATCGTGATGCCCTTATGCTCCTTGAGCTCGTCGCGGATCGCGTCGGCGAAGCTGTCGACGAACGCCTTGGTGCCGTTGTAGACGGCCTGGAAGCTGCCCGGCATGAAGCCGGCGATCGAACCGGTGATGAGCACCTTGCCGTCATTCCGCGCTACCATCTCCTTCAGCACTTTCTGGAGCAGGTAGATGGTACCGGTGATGTTGGTGTCGACGACCTTGCGCCATTCGGCCGGATCCTGGCCAAGGAAGTCGCGGCCCAGGCCGCGGCCCGCATTCGCGCACAGCACGTCGATGCGGCGACCCTTGGCCGCGGCGAGCAGCGCCTCGACCCCGTCGATCGTCGAAAGATCGGCTTCGACCGCGTCGACGTTGACGCCATGGGTCTTGAAGTCGGCGGCAGCGGCGTTGATCAGCGGCTCGTCGGCTACGACGAGCAGGTCGTAGCCGTTCTCGGCGGCAATGCTGGCAAGCTCGAAGCCGATGCCGGTCGAGGCGCCGGTGACGATAGCGAATTTGTCGGCCATGGGGTCACTCCTGTGATTTGGATCACGCGACCACGGTCATGCCGGGCTTCAGCACGACCTTGGTCACTTCGTTCTGCTGATCGTGGAACATCTTGTAGCCTTCCGGCGCCTGCTCCAGCGGCAGCCGGTGCGAGATCAGGAAGGTCGTGTCGATCTCGTCCTCCATGATCGCGTTGAGGAGCGCCGGCATGTAATGCTGGACGTGGGTCTGGCCGGTCTTGAGCGTCAGCCCCTTCTCCATGAACGCGCCGAGCGGGAACTTGTCGACAAACCCGCCGTACACGGCCGGCATCGAGATGCGCCCACCCTTGCGGCAGGCGAGGATCGCCTGACGGATCGAGTGCGGCCGATCGGTGCCCAGGAAGGTCGACGCCTTGATCTGATCGATAACGTTGTCGGCGAAGAAGCCGTGCGCTTCGAGGCCGACCGAATCGATGCAGGCGTCGGGGCCGATGCCGCCGGTCATCTCCAGCAGCGCGCCGTAGGTGTCGGTCTGCTCGAAGTTGATCGTCTCCGCGCCAAACTTCTTCGCGAGTTCCAGCCGGTGCGGGAAATGATCGATCGCGATCACGCGCTCGGCACCCATCAGGAAGGCGGACTGGACCGCAAACAGGCCGACCGGGCCGCAGCCCCATACGGCGACGGTATCGCCGGGCTCGATGTCGGCATTCTCCGCCGCCATCCAGCCGGTCGGCAGGATGTCCGAGAGGAACAGTACCTTGTCGTCGTCAACGCCATCGGGGATCACGATCGGGCCGACGTCGGAAAACGGCACGCGCACATACTCGGCCTGGCCGCCGGCATAGCCGCCGGTCATGTGGCTGTATCCGAACAGGCCCGACATCGGCTGGCCGTAGAGCGTCTGCGCAATGTCCTGGTTGTCCGCGGGCAGGCCGTTGTCGCAGGCCGAGTACTGGTGCTTGCCGCAATGGTAGCAGGAGCCGCAGGAAATGGTGAACGGCACCACGACGCGCTGGCCTTTCTTCAGCGTGCTCTTGGCGCCGATTTCGACGACCTCGCCCATGAACTCGTGGCCGAGTATGTCGCCCTTCTGCATCGTCGGTATGTAGCCGTCGTAGAGGTGCAGGTCGGAGCCGCAGATCGCGGTCGAGGTGATCTTGATGATCGCGTCGCGCGGATTGAGGATTTCAGGATCGTCGACCGTGTCGACGCGGACGTCGTGCTTGCCGTGCCAGGTGAGCGCGCGCATGCGATCTATTCCTTCTCTTCGTCGAGTTGCGCCTGGGTGCGCGAGGAGGTGGCGATCTCGCCCGTCTCCATGAGTTGCTTGAAGCGCCGTAGGTCGCGTCGTGCCTGGATCGCCGGCTCGCGCTGGAACAGCTTCGCGACCAGCTTGCCGATAGCGCCGCCCGGCGGATCGTAGAGGATCGTGGCGGTGACGACGGTGCCGCGATTGCCGGCATCGCGGAATTCGATCCGGCCGCTGTTCGGAACATCGGCGCCCTCCGCCGATGCCCAGCCGATCAGCTCGCCCTCGCGCTCCTCGGTGATCACTGCGTCCCACTCGACAGTCTTGCCGGCCGGCGCCTTGACTACCCAGTGGCTCGTCTTGCCATCGGTCACGTCGATGCGGACGACATTGTCCATGAACCTCGGCAAATTGGCGAAGTCACGCCAGAAGGCGTAGAGTTCGCCGCGCGGGCGGTTGATCGTCACGCTCTTGCCGATCAGCGCGTCACCCTTGGCGTCGACCAGCGAGGCGCTGACCTCGTCGACGGCGTCGTTACGTTTGGACTCGGTGATCGGGGCGTCGTCCCGCGTGGACGTCTGGCTCGTGTCGCTCATTTGCGCCTCCGGTTGGGAACGCCCCCTTAACCGGCGGTAGAGGCTGGCGTTCCAATCGTTTCGGTGGCGACTGCGACAGCTGGCTGATTGATGCGGTGCCGCTCGGCATCATGCTAGCCGCCGGCGAGCGCGCGGCGCAGCTGGTCGCGGTCCAGCGCGCCTTCCCAGCGTGCCACCACGATCGTCGCCACCGCATTGCCGATCAGGTTGGTCAGCGAGCGGCATTCCGACATGAAGCGGTCGACGCCGAGGATCAGCGCCATCCCCGCCACGGGTACCGACGGGACGATCGACAGCGTCGCCGCCAGCGTGATGAAGCCCGCGCCGGTGACGCCGGCCGCCCCCTTCGAGCTCAGCATCGCCACCAGCAGCAGCGCGACCTGCTGGCCGAGCGTAAGGTGGACGTTGGTCGCCTGAGCGATGAACAAGGCGGCCAGCGTCATGTAGATGTTGGTGCCGTCAAGATTGAACGAATAGCCGGTCGGCACGACCAGCCCGACTACCGGCTTGGCGCAGCCGGCGTGCTCCATCTTCTCCATCAGGCTCGGCAGCGCGGGCTCTGACGACGAGGTGCCGAGCACCAGCAGCAGCTCGGCCTTGAGGTAGCGGACCAGGGCGAGGATCGAGAAGCCGCTCGCCCAACCCACCGCGCCGAGCACGACGCCGACGAACAGTAGCGAGGTGAGGTAGAAGGTCGCCACCAGTGCGCCGAGGTTGACGAGGGTGCCGACTCCATATTTGCCGATCGTGAAGGCGATCGCCCCGAACGCGCCGATCGGTGCTGCCCGCATAAGCAGGTGGACGAGCCGGAACACGACCAGGGCGGCGCGCTCCAGCAGGTCGACCAGCGGGGCCGCCGGTTCGCCGACCAGCGAGAGCGCGATCCCCGACAGGATGGCGACGAACAGCACCTGGAGGATCGAGCCGCTGGTCAGCGCGGAGAGCGCGGTTTCGGGGATGACGTTCAGCAGGAAATCGACGACGCCCGTCTCGTGCGCCTTGGCGCTGTAGCTCGCCACCGACCCTGCATCGAGCGTCGCCGGATCGATGTTCAGCCCGGCACCGGGCTGCACCACGTTGGCCACGATCAATCCGACGATCAACGCCAGCGTCGAGAAGAACAGGAAGTAGGCGAACGCCTTCCCGGCGACCCGGCCGACCGTGCCGAGCTCGCGCATGCCCGCGATGCCGGTGACGACGGTGAGGAATATCACCGGCGCGATGATCATCTTGACGAGCTTGATGAAGCCGTCGCCGAGCGGCTTCAGCGCCTCGCCCAAGTGCGGCCAGAAGTAGCCGACGACCGCGCCGAGCAGGATGGCGGCGAGCACCTGGAGGTAGAGGTGGCCGGAAGCGGCCGGCTTGGCATGGGGCCGGGGTCCGGCATCGGCGGCGATCATGGCCTCTCCTCGTGGATTTCGTCGTCGTCCAGCTTAGTCCCTGCAGCCTGCCGAGAGAACCACGTCTTCGTCGTTGCACCGCAGCGTGCGATGCGATCATCATCGCGCCGTAAGCTTTCGCCTCTACCGGAGACGACCATGCAGCTTCATCATGATCTGATCGTCATCGGCAGCGGCCCCGCCGGCCGCCGCGCCGCGGTGCAGGCCGCCAAGCTCGGCAAGCATGTGCTGGTGGTGGAGAAGGGCAGGCGGGTCGGCGGCGTCTCCGTCCACACCGGCACGATCCCGTCGAAGACGCTGCGCGAGACGGTGCTCAACCTGTCCGGCTGGCGCGAACGCGGATTCTACGGCCGGTCCTACCGGGTCAAGCACGACATCTCGGCCGAAGACCTGATGGCGCGGCTGCGCAAGACGCTCGATCACGAGGTCGAGGTGCTGGAGCATCAGTTCAGCCGCAACGGCGTGCGCACGATGCACGGCGAGGGCCGGTTCGTCGACGCGAACCGGGTCGAGGTGACCGGCGACGACGGCGAGACCCGCATCCTGAGCGCCGACTTCATCCTCCTCGCCTGCGGCACCCGTCCGTTCCGGCCCGATCATGTCCCGTTCGACGGCGCCCATGTCCTCGACGGCGACGACATCCTCAACCTGCCGCGCCTCCCGCGGAGCCTGGCGGTGATCGGCGCCGGCGTGATCGGCATCGAATATGCCACGATCTTCAGCGCCCTCGACGTCGGCGTGACGCTGATCGAGCCGCGCGAGACCTTCCTCGACTTCATCGAC
This sequence comes from uncultured Sphingomonadaceae bacterium, assembly GCA_964247195.1. Classification (GTDB taxonomy): domain Bacteria; phylum Pseudomonadota; class Alphaproteobacteria; order Sphingomonadales; family Sphingomonadaceae; genus JAQGLK01. Next base: position 6,139 of record CAXTTP010000053.1, on the reverse strand, counting down.
AAGGAGATCATCGACGAACTCGTCCACGATCTGCGCGACCGCAACGTCCACCTCCGCTTCGGCTCGGCGGTCACGGCGATCGCGGTCGAGGATGGTCACGTCGTCACGACGCTCGCCGACGGACGCAAGATCACGAGCGAGATGCTGCTGTTCGCCGCAGGCCGCGTCGGCGCGACCGACCGGCTGAACCTGGCGGCCGCCGGGTTGCAGGTCGATCATCGCGGCCGCATCGCCGTCGAGCCCAAGACGATGCAGACCGCGACGCCGCACATCTATGCCGCCGGCGACGTCATCGGCTTTCCCAGTCTCGCCTCGACGTCGATGGAGCAGGGCCGGCTCGCCGCCTGCCACGCCTTCGGGCTGGCGCCGCCGCCGCCGCCCGAATTCTTCCCGTACGGCATCTACTCGGTGCCGGAGATCTCGGTCGTCGGCATGAACGAGGAGGAGGTGCGCCGCCGCGGCATCGCCTACGAGACCGGCATCGCCCGCTTCCGCGAGACCTCGCGCGGGCACATCATGGGCCTGCACAGCGGCATGATGAAGATGCTGTTCTCGATCAAGACGCGCCGCCTGCTCGGCGTCCACATCGTCGGCGAAGGCGCGACCGAGCTCATTCACATCGGCCAGGCGGTGCTCAACCTGAAGGGCACGATCGACTATTTCATCGACAACACGTTCAACTATCCGACGCTGGCGGAGGCGTATAAGATCGCCAGTCTCGATGCCTGGAACCGGCTGCCGCGCGACTGACGCTGGCGGCATTAAGGAGAGAGGAAGATGACGGCGTTGCTCTCTATCGCGCTTCTGTCCTCGCTCGTCGCAGCGACTCCGCCGGCGCCTGTGCCGATGCCGGGCGAGGGCATCGGCGAACGCGCGGTCCGCAACTATACCGCGGTCAACAGCGGTGCGATCCGGTTCGGCGACCTGACGGCTGCCGAGCAGGCCGAAGTGGGCGAGGTCGCGCTGCAACTGCGCAACGCGCCGCGCGCCTCGCTCAACCCCGATTGCACGCCGGAGCAGGAGCGCCGCCAGCGTTCCGATCTCGACCGGGCGGCGTGGCGGCTGAAATGCGGGAAGTGACTGCCTGACTTAGGCGTACGGCGGGTCGGATCCCGCACGATGGTTTTGCGTGCCGTGTCCGCGGCGGTGCGGCAGGAGCAGCGCGGCAAAGTCCCGGAAGGTCACATGTTCCCGCGGCGGAAGGTCACGCCCTAATGTGACTTTCCGGCGTGACTTTCCGGATCGGCCGATCATCACCTCGGACCGGCCGATCCGGCGCGCTTAAGGTTCCACGGTCGAAAGAGCCCGCCAAGCTTATCCACCAGTCGCCTGAAGTAGGAAAGTGGGACCACGCGCGGCAATGTGCGCTTTCGCCCATCATCGACCATGGCAGCATCCGCGATCTTCCCCGAAGCCGGCCGTTGACGCTGCGCCACGATCTGACCAAGTGCCTCCCGGCAGGTTTGGGGGCGAAGGTGAAATTACCCTGGCGACAGAAGTTTCTGCGCGATCGGCAGCTATTGCGCATCGATAATCGCGACTGGAGCATGGTCTCGCCACGCGTCCTGTTCGCCTCGAACGACCCTGCGGTCTGGGAAGGCCACTGCCGCAGGTTGACTTTCAACTCCTATCTTGGAGACGAGACGGTCCTCTGCCGAACGCTTGCGCGTTTCAAAATGTATGTGAGCACCCGCGACGAAGGCCTCGGCCCCCACCTTATCGGCGAAGGCTATTGGGAGCTTTGGATTACCCGCCTGATCGCAAAGTTGGTGCAGCCGGGCATGGTCTGCATCGATGCCGGCGCCAACATCGGCTACTACACAGTGCTCTTGGCCGATCTGGTTTACCCGGATGGGAAAGTGATCGCGGCGGAGCCGGTGCCGACGACGCGACGACTGCTCGAACGCAACATTGCCTTGAATGGATATCCTGAGATCGTAACCGTGCTCGGTGCCGCCTTCGGCGCGCAACATGGTGAGGTTTCGATCTACGTTCCACCTGGTGAGCCGAAGAATGCGATGATCGCGCAGGATGGCGGCCCCCCTGGCTGGGAAGAGGTGCGATCAGCTATGCTGCCGATCGACGATCTCAACCTGCCGCGTGTCGACTTCGTAAAAATTGACGTGGAGGGAGCCGAAGTCGCTGTTTGGCACGGGATGCAACGCACGATCGCCGCCAATCCCGACATTCAAATAGTAATGGAAGTCAATTGCGACCGCTATCCTCAAACCGCCAGCGACTTCCTCGGAGATATAGAAAAAACGTTTCCGCTCCGCCGCATCAACGACATGGGTGAACATGTGGCGATTACTCGCGATCAAGTGCTTGCCTCCAAATACGACGTGATGCTCTATCTAAGACGTAATGTAGGCGGGCAAGATCAGTTTGGCTAACCGTCAGCTTTCCGATCTTTGGGGCAAAGGCGGACGAACCGCTTGCCAACACTTTGCGCCGTTCGTGATCGGCAAAGCGGACGCCAGAAGCGGACAGGCGGCAAGCGCCCCAAACCCGGACGCTCAGGCAGAGAATTCGGGGCGTTGAGAGCCGCCGTTCAGTCATCATTGCCTTTCCCGAACCCGTAGCGGCAAGGCCGGCTAGTGGGTTCCCAATCGGTAAGGGTGTCCTACCGACGCCACCGCTCCGCCGGCGCAAGAATGTAGGTGCGAAGCACATGGTCCCATGGGATGACCAGCGCGATCAGCACCGCCATCAAGCACTCCATCGCCGTTTCAGTCGCAGTCGGGTCGAGGCGACCACCGGCCCATAGCGGCAGGGCGACGCGCAGCAGCCAGAGAGCCTTCCATGTGACCTCCCAGAACAGGAGCGGCAGCATCCGCACGGGATGACGCAGACCCACGAGGGCGAGCAGCGAGAGCGCGCCCAGCATGGCGACAATGACGCCCCGATCAGGAGCCCATGCCTTCGTCGGATCGAGGATCGAAGGCCAGACGGTCAGGCCGAGGCCGCCAATCAGCAGGAGGTAGCCGGCGCGCAGAAGGTTGGCGCGCCAGGTGGCGAGTTCGGGCATGGTGGACCGCTCCGGTGTGAGGGGCCGCCGCTTGGCGTCAGCGGCCGGGTGGATCGTCGGGCTGGAAAGTGAGGAGGTCGCCCGGCTGGCAGTTCAGCACGGCGCAGATCGCCTCCAAGGTGGAGAAACGAACAGCCTTTGCCTTGCCGGTCTTAAGGATGGACAGGTTGGCGAGGGTGATATCGACCGCCTGAGACAGATCGGTGAGCGACATGCGCCGTCGCGCCAGCATGTCGTCGAGATGCACTGTGATCGCCACCGTCAGACGGTGCCCGCCAGATCGTCGCGCATGAGCGATCCGGTGGCGAACACGCGGGCCAGCACGAACACCATCAGTGTAGCTAGCCATCCACCTACCGATATGCCCCCGGCAGGTGCGGCCGCACCGAGGCTCGGCCAGAACCGCGCGAACAGCGTGCAGGGTAGATCGAGCAATTGCAGCGCGAGCAGAGCCCAGCCGATCTGCCGCAGCCGGTCGGCATTGGCCGGAATGAATGGATCGCCCTGTCTGGCGCTCGCTACGACGCCGGACAGGGGCACCAGCAGCCGATCGGTAACGATCGTCATGGCGATGCCGATCAGCATGAGGAGCCGGACGCCGGTGAGGGCAGCGCTCACGTCAACCGAGCGGTCGGCCCGGACCAGCATGTCGCGGTAGAAGACGGGCGACACCCATGTCCCGACCAGCCCGGCCGCGATGGCGATGAGGAGTAGCCCGTTCACAGCGCGGCTGATGCGAACGATCGCGGCCGCGCCTTGTACCAACCGATCCCGCTGCCGCATCGACGCCTCCCTTATTGATATTCAATAAGGCCTGTCGCGGGCCGCGTCAATCAGCTTTATCGAAAAGCGATAACTGGCGATGGGAGCTGTCTCTCCGAGGCTAATACGTCCTATTCCCGTTTGACCATCCTTTTTGGGAATGAGGCATCGCCGGCAATGTCGGCTATCGCCATCCGCCTTCCCGAAAGCGGCCCTTCCGTTCTCCACCACTAACAGCCATTCGTACCGGCTTCACCCTCGCTAATATTGGTAGGCCTTCGGCCGGGCGCCCTCTTGCGGCTCCAGATAGCGCTCGCGCAGCTTCGTCTGGTGGCCGGTGAGCGGCTGGGGAACGCCGTCGATCCACACCGCCAGCGCCGACGTCGCGAGTTCGAGCGGATCGCCGTCCCAGATCACCACATCGCCGCGGCGGCCGGGACGCAGCGAACCGATCTCGCCGGCCATGCCGATCGCTTCGGCCGGCGCCGAGCTGATCGCCGCGAACGCCTGATCCCAGGTAAGCCCGGCCGCTCCCGGTATTTTCGTCAGCGCCACGAGGTTGCCGGCATATTGCCGCTCGAGCCGCGCCTGCCGCGCGTCATTGTCGTTGATCATGCCGATGCCGACGGTGATGCCGGCCGCCCGCATCCGGCCGATATTGGACTGGGTGGCGGCAAGCTCCTCGAACGACGCCGGCAGGTCGTTGAGCGCGGACGCGATCACCGGCACCTTGGCCGCCGCGATCGCCGCCGCAACCGTCCAGCCCTCGCTCGCGCCGACCAGCACCAGCCGGAGCGCCGGCATTTCGCGCTTCAGGTCTAGCATCGCCAAAATGTCCGATCCGCGCTCGACATGGACGAGCAGCGGCACCGCGCCGTCGATCACCGGCCCCAGCGCCGCAGCGTCGAGGCGGGTGATCAGGGTGTCCTTGCTGCGGTCGTCGAAGCTCGCCGGATGCCGGGCGAAGGCACGCGCCTCGAACAAGGCGTTGCGCAGCATCGCGAAGGCGGCCGGGCGGCTGCCGCCGGCGGCGCGCGCGCCGGCCTCGCCATATTCCATGAACTGGAAGGCGCGGGCGCGGGTAACGGCGGCCATGTCGGCGCCCAGATCGATGATCGCGCCCTGGCCGGCGAAGATCGAGCCGCGGCTGTCCGGCGCCACCAGTGCGCGGGTAACGCCGGCGGCGCGGCTGACGGCGATCGCGCTGGTGAGCGGATTGACCGCCGGCGCCACGTCCAGCGCGGCATTGAACGGCGTGTTCCTGGCGCCGCTGTCGTTGGTCTCGTCGACGCCGTCGACCTCGACGATACCCAGCCGGGTGAAGCCGGCGACGATGCCGGGCGACACCCATCTGCCCGCCGCGTCGACCGACCGTATGCCGGCAGGCACGGCGACGCCGCGTCCGGCCGCGACGACGCGGCCGTCGCGGATCACGACCGTGCCGCCCTCGACCGGCGGCGAGCCATCGCCGATCACGAGCCTGGCGTTGGTGATCGCGACCGACTGGGCGAGTGCGGGCGCGGTCGCGAACAGGGCCGCCGCAAGCGTGAGGAGGCGCTTCATTTCACGTCCCCCTGGCCGGGCTGGCCGAGCTCGAAATCAGAGACCGGCCGCGCCTTCGGATCATCGGCGTCGTAGAGCAGGGCGCCGTCGATCCAGACCTTCTCGGGCCGCGTGTAGACGCTGTACGGATTGCCGTTCCACAGCACTATGTCGGCCATCTTGCCGGGACGGAGGCTGCCGGTCCGGGCCGAGATGCCGAGCGCCTTGGCCGGATTGTACGAAAGCCATTCCCAGGCGACCTCGTCGGGGATGGCGATGCCGGCGCGGCGGCCGGCGGCGAGCGCCTTGGCCACTTCCTGGTTCAGCCGCTGGATGCCGTTCTCGTCGTCGGAATGGATCATCGCGCACGTGCCCGCCTTCTGCAGCAGCGCCAGGTTCTCGCTGATCGCGTCATAGGCTTCCATCTTGAAGCCCCACCAGTCCGCCCACACCGCCGCGCAGACGTCGTTCGCCTTCAGCAGGTCGGCGATCTTGTAGGCTTCGACCGCGTGGTGGAAGGCGGTGACGTGATAGCCGAACTCCTTCGACATATCGATCACGTTGGCCATCTCGTCGGCGCGGTAGCAGTGATTGTGGACCAGGATCTCGCCGTCCAGCACGCCGCGCAGCGTGTCCATCGCGATGTCGCGCGCGGGCGGGTCGCCGCCGCTCTTCTCATATTTCTCCCACTTGCGCTTATACTCGACCGCCTTGGCCCAGGTCTCGCGATCGACGGCGATATTGCCCATGCGGGTCGATGGCTCGCGGTTGCGTTCGCCATAGACGCGCTTGGGATTCTCGCCGCAT
>CAXTTP010000052.1:0-12960 GCA_964247195.1 uncultured Sphingomonadaceae bacterium | reverse complement strand
AAGGCGGGATAGCCGAAGGTGCGGTGGAGAATGTCGAGCGGATCGGTCATGTCCGCACGGCACCTAGCGGCCGGTCGCGCGGACGTCACCCCGCCCGCGCCATTGCCGCATTGCTGCACTGCATCCGCACGGCTATTCGGGGCCACGCGCGCGGAAGGGAATTTGGATGCTGATTGCGTTGCTCGGGATCGGCCAGTTGCTGTTGTGGCTGGCGATGTGGATCATCATCATCCAGGCGGTGATGTCGTGGCTGGTCGCGTTCAACGTGATCAACACGCACAACGATTTCGTGCGCTCGGTCCTGTACGCGCTGGATCGCATGACGGAGCCGCTCTATCGCCCGATCCGCCGGATCCTCCCGGATTTCGGCGCGCTCGACCTGTCGCCGATGGTAGTGCTCCTGATCATCATCATCCTGCGCGACTATGTCGTTCCCGCAATCGCCGCCTCGCAGATCACCTGAAGCGGCGATGACCGCGGAGATCATCGACGGCAAGGCGTTCGCTGCCGGGTTGCGCGGCCGCATCGCCGCTGCCGCCCCGGCGTTCCGGGAGCAGGCCGGCCGGGTCCCCGGGCTCGCGGTCGTGCTCGTGGGCGCCGACCCGGCGAGCGAGGTCTATGTCCGGGCCAAAGGCAAGGCGACGATCGCAGCGGGGATGAGGAGCTTCGAGCACAAGCTCGATCCGACCGTGACGCTGGACGAGCTGCTGGCGCTGATCCGCACGCTCAACGCCGATCCGGAGGTCGACGGCATCCTCGTCCAGCTGCCGTTGCCCGACGGCCTCGACGAGAAGGCGGTGGTCGCCGCGATCGATCCCGAAAAGGATGTCGACGGCCTCCATGTGGTGAGCGCCGGGCGGCTCGCGAGCGGGCTGCCGGGGCTCGTGGCGTGCACGCCGCTCGGCTCGCTGATGCTGCTCAAGGACCGGCTCGGCGACCTCTCCGGCCTGGACGCGGTCGTGATCGGTCGCTCGATCCTGGTCGGCAAGCCGCTCGCCCAGTTGCTGCTGGCGGAGAACTGCACCGTCACGATGGCCCACTCGCGCACGAAGGACCTGAAGGAGGTCGTGCGGCGCGCCGACATCGTCTGCGCCGCCGTCGGCCGGCCCGAGATGGTGAAGGGCGACTGGATCAAGCCCGGCGCGACGGTGATCGACATCGGCATCAACCGCGTGCCCGCCGGCGACGGCAAGACCAGGCTGGTCGGCGATGTCGACTTCGCCGCAGCCAGCGAAGTGGCGGGCGCGATCACGCCGGTGCCGGGCGGGGTCGGCCCGATGACTATCGCCGTACTGCTGCGCAACACGCTGGTCGCGGCGCACTTGCGCGCGGGGCTGGCACCGCCCGAGGACCTGTGATCCCGCGTCCACCAGGCACGACGATGCTCACCGGCCGCGCCGCGCCGGTCATCGATGAGGTCGCCGTCCCTTGATCGCGCTGTTCCTCTCGGCGTTCGTCACCTTCTTCGTGGTGATCGATCCGCCCGGCTGCGCGCCGATCTTCGCCAGCCTCACGCGTGGCGCGTCGGCGGCGCATCGCCGCGCGATGGCGGTGCGCTCGACGCTCGTCGCCGCCGGCATCCTCCTCGTCTTCGCGCTGTTCGGCGAGGATCTGCTGCGCGTGCTCGGCATCAGCCTTGCCGCGTTCCGCATCGCCGGCGGCATCATGCTGTTCCTGATCGCGCTGGAGATGGTGTTCGAGAAGCGCACCCAGCGCCGCGAGGAACGCGCCGACGAGATCACCCGCAAGGCGGCGGAACAGGCGCGGCCGATCGAGGAGGAGGACATCTCGGTCTTCCCGATGGCGATCCCGATGATCGCCGGGCCGGGATCGATCGCGACCGCCATGCTGCTCACCTCGCGCGCCGAAGGCTGGCTGGAGGGAGCGGTCGTACTCGCGGCGCTGGCCGCGACGCTGGTGCTGAGCCTGCTGGCGCTGCTCGCCGCTGGGCCAATGATGCGTGCCTTGGGCGACAAGGTCGAGGCGATGATCACCCGCGTGCTCGGTGTCATCCTGGCGGCGCTGGCGGCGCAGTTCGTGGTCGACGGGATCCGGGTGAGCTTCAATCTCTGAAGGCTAGCCCACCCGCCGCCACAGCCGGAACGGCGAATCCTTCGGCAGCGCGAGCGGCGTCAGCCATGCCGGCACCTGGCCGCGCATCAGCTGCGCATAGAAGCCCTGCTTGTTCTCGGCGGCGTAGATCGTCGATTCGGACATGCCGGGGCACAGCAGCAGCAGCGTCGCGCCGTGTCTTGCCATGACCTCGTGCGCGGTCTCGGGCGTACCGCGAAACGCGTGGTGGATGTCGAGGATCGCCTGCTGGTTGCGGTGATAGGGGCCGGCGATGGCGCGGTGATGGGTGATCGTGATCAGCCGCGGCCCGAGATCGACGAAGGTCAGGATCGTCGCGGTCGGCAGCTTGGCGATCGGCTTCATCGCCGCGAGCGTCGGGCAGCGGCCGTTGGCGTTGTTGATCGCCTTGCGCCCCGGCGTCGGTTGCGGCTCGGGGATCAGCGCGAGCGCGAACGTCATGTAGAGGCCGGAGACGAGCAGGAAGCCCGCGACCGTACCGAGCACGCGCACCGCCATCAGCCGGTGGCGGGAGAGCGGCGGCAGCAGCGCCCAGCCGAGCGCGGTCGCCCCAGGCACCGCGAGGAGCTGCGCCGCCGGGCCGGCGCGGGTCTGCCAGAGCAGCAGGGCGGCCGCGAACAGCGCCAGCACCGCGGGCACGATCCAGGCGGCGAACAAGGGTGACCACCGTGTCCGCCAGAGCGCCAGCCCGCTGCCCACCAGGCCCATGATCGGCAGCGCGACGATCGGCAGCGAGACGCGGAAGCCATGCTGGTAGAGCGGCTTGGCCTCGCGGATATTGCGGAACCAGAGCCGGTCGAGCTCGGGTGAGATATGCTCCGGCCGGCCGAGGCAGCCGGGCCAGGCGAGCGCGAAGCCGCCCGCCACGATCAGCCCGACAGCGGCGGCGGCGGCCAGGCGCGCGGCGCGGCCGCGCAACGGCAAAGCGGTCAGCAGCACCGCGAGGCCGCCAGCGGCCAGCGTGACCGACAGCCAGACCGGCGAGAGCACGTCGCAGACGGGGGCGCGGTTGTCGTAGGAGGCGAAGGCGGCGAACCCTGCCGCGCTGCCCGCGGCGAGAGCGATGCCGTAGCCGCGCAGCCGCTCCGCCTCGTCCGCGTCCCACGCCCAGCGGAGCGCCGTCGCGGCGCCGGCGACGGCGATGTAGGGCAGCATCTCCAGCCCGATGGTGAGCGAGGCGGCGCTGCTCAGCCCGGCCACCACGCCGCCGCGCAGACGTTTCGGGTCGACGGCGCCCGCGACCGTCGTCATCAGCAGCGCCAACTGCCAGCCATGATGGTCGATGCGCTCGGGCATGAACATCAGGAGCGTGCTGTTGGCGCACATCAGGATCGCCGCGCCCAGCGCGTAGGTGGTGGGCGCGACCAGACGGCGGACGGTGAAGGCGAGTGCGTAGAGCGCGGCGCCGAGCGCGAAGAGCGGCGCAATCGCGGCCGCCGCCATCTCCGCCACCGCGCCGCCCGCGAACGGCCGCACCAGCAGGATCAGGCCGGCGATCGGCAGGTCGACGAGCCGCGTCCAATGGATGCTCGCACCATGCGGCGGATCGAGCTTGTACTGCCGGAGATCGTACCAGCCCTGGCCCGCGAGCCATGCACGGACCTGCGACATCCGCATGTTGTCGTCGGTGTCGCCAAGCCAGAAATAGCGGATCGCCGCCCATTTGTACGAGATCATCACCGCGGCGGCGCAGATCCAGAACAGCAGCACCCAGAAGCGCCACTGGCGGTCGGCGGGATCGCTGTCCGTTGCGGCTGGCGCCGTGCTTGCGTCGCTAACTATTTCCATAGGAGGTCTGGGCCATTAGTCGCTCCGGCCCAAAGGGCAAGTTAAGGCCCATCGCGAACCAAGGGAAGCAAATGGCGGCAGAGGCGATCGGTGGCGGCAGGATGGAGCTGATCGGGCAGCTGTTCCGCTACGCGGTGACGGGCGGGCTCGCCAGCTTCGTCAACATCCTCGTCTACTGGGTCGCGGCGACGCCGCTTCGTGTCGATCCCAATCTGGCGATGTTCCTCGGCTGGATCGGCGCGGTGCTGGTCGGCTACGTCGTCCACAGCCGCTGGAGCTTCAAGGGCCACGGCCGGCGCGGCAATCTCGCCCGCACCGGCACCCGCTTCCTGCTGGTCGCGATGGTCAGCTTCGCGCTCAACAGCTTCTGGGTGTGGCTGCTGGTGCGCCATTATGGCGGGCCGACGTGGTGGCCGATCCCGCCGGTGCTGGTGGTGACGCCGCTGCTGGTGTTCTGGCTCAACCGGCGCTGGGTGTTCGATTGAACGTGCCTTTGCCAGACCGCGCCACCCCTCTATGCGATACGCTGCTGCGCGCCGAAGGGACGGGCTTGGCCGAAACGCTGTCTGTGATCGTGCCGGTGAAGGACGAGGTGGCCGCCGTGCCGCCGTTCGTCGCGCGCCTGACGCAGGTGCTGGACGCGCTGCCGGCGTTCGAGGGCGCGCCGCAGCGCTGGGAGATATTGTTCGTCGACGACGGCAGCCAGGATGCGACGCTCGCCGCGATCGCCGCCGCCCACCGCGGCGACGCGCGCATCCGCGCGCTCTCGCTCTCGCGCAACTTCGGCAAGGAGGCGGCGCTGTCGGCGGGGCTCGATCATGCCCGCGGGCAGGCGGTGATCCCGATGGACGTCGACCTGCAGGATCCGCCCGAGGTCATCGGCGAGATGATCGATCGCTGGCGGCAGGGCTATGACGTCGTTTACGGCGTGCGCCGCAACCGGCTGGCCGACTCGCTGCCGAAGCGGATGACCGCCGACCTCTATTACCGCGCGCACAACTGGCTCTCGAGCGACAAGATCCCCGAGCACGCCGGCGACTTCCGCCTGCTCGACCGCAAGGTCGTCGAGGTGATCAAGCTGATGCCGGAGCGCAACCGCTTCATGAAGGGGCTGTTCGCCTGGGCCGGGTTCCGCCAGACGGCGGTCGAATATGACCGGCTGGAACGGACGATCGGCCAGTCCAAGTTCAACTATTGGAAGCTGTGGACCTTCGCGATCGACGGCATCACCTCTGCCTCGACGGTGCCGCTGCGGGTGTGGAGCTATCTCGGCGCCGGCATCGCGCTGCTGGCGTTGGTCTATGCGGTGTTCCTCGTGCTGCGGACGGTGTTCCTCGGCATCGACGTCGCCGGCTACCCGTCACTCATGGTGGCGACCCTGTTCCTCGGCGGCGTGCAGCTCCTGTCGCTGGGCGTGCTTGGCGAATATGTCGGCCGCATCCTCGTCGAGGTGAAGCACCGGCCGATCTACATCGTCCGCGAGCGCATCGGCGGCGACTGAGCATGGACCGCGCCGCCTTCGACAACATGGCCCGGATCGACCGGGATCACTGGTGGTTCGTCGCCCGCCGCAAGATCATCGAGCGGTTGATCCAGGCCCAGGTTCCGCTCGGCCCCGAGGCGCGCATCCTTGAGATGGGCGCGGGCACCGGATCGAACATCGCTTTGCTGCAGCGCTTCGGCCAGGTCGACGCAGTCGAACCGGACGATCCGGCCCGCGACTTCGCGATCCGGCGCACCGGCATTCCGATCAAGGGCGGTCTGCTCCCCGACGGCGTCGACCTCGCCGACGGCCGTTACGACCTGATCGCGATGCTCGACGTGCTGGAGCATATCCCCGGCGACGGCGAAGCGCTCGCCGCGCTCAGGCCGAAGCTCGCGCCGGGTGGCCGCATCCTCGTCACGGTGCCGGCGGCGCCCTGGCTGTGGAGCGCGCACGACGTCGCCCACCACCACCAGCGCCGCTACACCGCCGGCACGCTGCGCGCGGTGTTCGAGGCGAGTGGCTATCGGCTGCGCCACCTTACCCACTTCAACAGCGTGCTGTTCCCGCTGATCGTCGCCGCCCGCGCGGCAGGGAAGCTCACGCGGCGCGAGGGCGGCGACGATGCGATCCCGTCGGGTCCCGTCAACGGCGTACTCGAGCGGCTGTTCGCCGCCGAGCGTCATTGGGTGGCGCGCCGCTCGCTGCCGTTCGGGGTATCGCTGGCGGTGGTGGCGGAGCCGGCGATCCGGTAGAGCGCGCCGGTCGGCGAGCGCCAGATCATCCGCAGCTCGGGCAAGGCGGGCACGTTCTCCGGCACGCCGTCGATCAGCCAGACATAGTCGAAGCGGTCGCGCGGGAACTGCCGGATCGCCTCGTCGAGGTTGAGGCGGCCGCGGAAGCGGCAGTTCGGCGCCTCCACCATCTGGGACGGATCGGTGCTGAACCGGCCGGCCTCGTAGCGCAGGCGCAGCAGCTGGGCGCCGGCCATCGTCCAGTTGTCGTTGGTGAAGGCGTCGCGGCGGACGACCGCGAAGCCGCCGAGATGGTCCATGCGGCTGAGGCTCCACGGCATCGCGCAGGGCTTTTCGGTAAGCGTCAGCACCCGCGCGCCCGGCGCGACATGCTCCAGCGCCTCGAGCTGACGGGCATTGTGGTTGGCGTAGCCCGCGAACGACACCGTCGTGGCGACGGTGCGCACCAGGAAGAAGGCGGTGGCGGCGATCGCCATGATCTGCATCTGCCGCGGGCTGAGACCGACCGGCACGATCGCGATCAGCGCGAACGCGACCACATAGGAGACCAGCCGCATGTCGGCATATGCGGAGCCGAGCAGGATGCGCGGCAGCATCATATAGGCGAACAGCAGCATCAACGTGCCGATACGCAGCGTCCAGTTCATCGTGAGCCCGGCGCGCCTGGCGAAACCGGCGATCACCAGCACCAGCAGAATCATGGTCGATGCGAGGTCGAACACCACCCAGCGATCGCGCAGCACGGTGATGATCCACACCAGCTTGCTGGTCCAGTTGAACCAGTCGATCGTCACGCCGGCGACGTTGCCGCTCCGCCACAGCACCATCAGCAGGAGCGGCGGCGTCAGCGGCAGCGAGGCGATGCCGGCCCGGAACGCGGCGCGGAGGAAGCGAGCGTCGACGCTGCGCTCGCGCACCATCTCGCTTGCGAACACGAGCAGGCCGAGCACGCCCCAGCCGAAACCGTGGGCGAGCCACACGATCGCGCCGATCGGCACGAACAGGATCGCGCGCAGGCCGACCCGACCCAGCCGGCCGAGCCGGAGCCACAGCCCGAAGGCGAGCAGCGCCAGCGCCATCGACAAGGCGAAGTTGACGAAGCCGAACTGAAACGGGAAGCCGTAGGCGAGCGGCACCGCGAAGGCGGCGGTCGGCGGCAGCACGCCATGCTCCTCGCGGGCGATCAGCAGCAGGCCGGCAGCGGTGGTGACCGGGATCGCGAGCACGATCAGCTTCACCGCCATCTCGAGCCCGACGAGCGGCGCCAGCGGCAAGACCAGCAGATCGACGCCGAGATTGCCCATCAGCGCCCAAGCGAAGCCGTAATAATGCGCGAGCGGCGGCGAATCGTGGATGCCGAGCTCGACCCGGAAGCGCGCCATGTGCCCGGGCAGGTCGATCAGCGGCGCGGTCGACGGCCACAGCAGCGGCACGGCGGTGAGCAGCACCAGGGCGAGCGCGAAGCCGCGCGTCGTCCACCAGCCCGTCGGCATCGAAGCGGCGCTGGAGGGCGGTTGCATAGCGCGCCCTTATGCCGCAGCGGCACCCGCCCACAAGTGCTCCAGCGGGCCGACGGCGATCGCGCCTGCCGTCAGCCGAGGACTTTCCAGATCGCGAGCTTCGATCCCGGCAATGTCACCCGCTTCAGCCAGGCCGGGGTCCGCCCCGCCGCGAGCTGGGCCCACAGGCCGCGCGGCGCGATGCGGCGGTAGATCGCCATCTCGACCAGATCGGGGCAGGTGACGACATAGGCGGCCGCGTGGCGACGGATGATGCGGTGCGCGGTCTCCGGGTCGCCGAGGAAGGCGGCAATTACGTCGTGCATGCCGGCGGCGTTGCGATGGTGCCCGCTCGCGACGACGCTGTGGTCGGTGGCGAAGATCAGGCCGGGCCCGATGTCGATGCCGGTGAACAGGGTCGAGCGCGGCAGCGCGGCGGCGGTCGCATAGTCGGCGCTGCTCGAGCATGCGGTGGCGTGCGGCAGCTCGGTCACCTTTGCCGCATTCGGCCGCGGGATCGCGGCGACCGTCAGTGCGGGCGCCATCGGCGTCAGCGAGAACGCGGCGGCGGCCGATGCCAGCACCCGCGGCAGCGTCATGCCGATGCGCTGCGCCGCCGCGAACGCGCGCGCCATCAGCCACAGCCCGCCTGGAATCGCGACCAGGTTGGCGGCCGCACCGCCGCGCTGCACGAACACAGTCACCACCATCGCGGCGCCCAGCAGGAAGAGGTAGGTCAGCCAGTCGCGCCGGTTGCCGCTCCACCGCCAGGCGGCGAGGGCGCCGAGCAGTCCGACGATCGGGAAGCCGATCGCCGAGGCGATCGCGCCGCCGCTCTGCACCCACAGCGGCAGGCCCTCCGGCACGTTCAGATACCAGAAGCGATAGACCAGCGGATCGAGCTGCGCGAACGCGCCTGCGGCGCATTGCGGCGCGATCACGCGATAGACCAGAGCGGCGGCGGCGGCGGTCGCCGCCAGCGCCGCCAGGCGCACCGGGAAGGAAGCGGAGGAGGCGAAGCGGATCGCGAGCAGCGCGCCGGCCGCGGCGATGCCGAGCATCGCGACATGGACGATCGTCACCGCGTCGCAAGCGATCATGCCCCAATCGGGCAGCGCCTTGGTCGCCACGAACAGCAGCGCCTCGCCGCCGCCGAGCGCCAGCGCGAAACTGGCGAAGCGCGCGCGCTCCTCGTACGGCGCGATCAGCCAGCGCAGCCCGAACAGCGCGCCGGTGGCAGCCGCGAAGGGCAGGCCCTCGAGCGAGATCGCCAGCCACATCGCCGCCGCGCCGCCGGCGACGAGGCCGCCGCGCCGCGGGTTGCGGTCGAGCGCGCCAACCACGATGGCCATGGCCGTGACCATCTGCCAGCCATGGCGGTCAACTCGCATCGGCCGCATCTGCGGGAGCGTGCCGGTCGTGAACGGGGCGAGCGCGGCGGCGACGATCCCCGCGGTCCGCCCCATCAGCCGGCGAGCGAGCAGCGCCGACAGGACCATCGCCACGCCCAGGGTGAGGAGCGGCGCACCGATGCAGGCGAACAGCTCGGCGCCATGAGAAGCAGTGAACGGACGCGCGATCAGGATCAGCCCGGCGACCGGCAGGTCGACCCAGCGCGACCAGTGCATCGGCGTGCCGAGCGGCGGGTTCATGCGGTATTGCGTCAGATCGAACCAGCTCTGGCCGGCGAGGAGGTCGCGCACCTGCTGCAGGCGCATCTGGTCGTCGGGGTCGGCGAACTCCCAGTTCGCGATCAGCTCGCGCGTCGACCACCAGTAGAGGAAGGCGGCGACAACCCAGAGCAGGGCGACCGCGCTCCACCAGCGGCGGCCGGTGCCGAGGTTCATCGCGCGAACACGATGTGCCGCCGGAGCAGCCAGACGGCATGGAACGAGACGAGGATCGCGGCGAGCTTGGCGAGCCGCGGATCGAGCCCCAGCGCTGCGCCCAGCCCCACCACCGCCATCGTCACGCCGAGGCCGACGATCGCCGAGCCGAGGAACAGCGCCTGCTGGCGGCGGCGCGCGTCGGCGTCGGCGGCGACGCCGTCAACGAAGACGGCGCGGCTCGACAGCCACCAGTGCGCGACGATCCCGGCGCTATAGCCGAACCCGGAGGCGAGCGCCGCCGGCATGCCCGCCGACAGCGCCGCGAGGAACAAGGCGAGATCGACGCCGAGCGACACGGCGCTCGCCGCGACGTAGCGCAGATAAGGGATACGGAGCATGGCCGGCACGCCCGCGCGCGGTCGGCTCATGCGGCGCGCAGCCGCTTCGGCACGAGCCGTTCGGAGCGGAGCGCCGCTTGCGCATCGACGCGGTGCCCCTCCTGGCCGGCCTCGTGATATTCGGCGTCCTCGTTGACCGCCCAGATGTCGTACTTGCGATAGCCGGCCGCGATGTTGCGGACGGTCAGCATCGCCGTCATCATCGCATGGTCCTGGTTGTTGTAGCGGTGCATGCCGTTGCGGCCGACCATGTGCAGCGTCGGATAAGCGTTCTCCAGCTCGCCGCGCAGCTGGTCGACATTGTGGCGGTAGGCGTCGTCGTAGACCGGATAGGCCTTCTCCTGGCGCACCACCACGCCGCCGGTGACGTCGGCAGGGTCGCACAGGCCGAGGATGCCCATCTCGCGCGTGGCGAGCGCGACCAGTTCGTCGTCGGGGGCGGACCACAGCCCGTCTCCCTCGAAGCAGAAATATTCGAGGCCCACGCAGGCGGTGTGCGGATCCGGTACCATCTCCGGCGACCAGCTGCGGAAGTTCTGGATGCGGCCGACCTTCACCTTGCTGTCGTGGATGTAGATCCAGTTGTCGGGGAAGAGGTCGTCGGAGCGGATCATCAGCGCGACGGTCAGGAAGTCGCGATATTTGAGGTCCATCGCCTCGGGCAGCGTCTCGGGCAGCGGATGGATGCGGCCGGCAAGCTCGCGCATCGGCGCCGACGATATGACATGGGCGGCGTTGAGGATGGTCGTCGCCCCGTCGGCGGTGGTCGCGGCGACGCGCCAGCGCCCGGTCGCGGCGTCCTGCGACAGCTGCTGGAGCGCGTGGCCCATCAGGATCGTGTTGCCGCCGGCGACGATCCGGTCGCGCGCCGCCTCCCACATCATGCCCGGGCCGCGGCGCGGGTAGCGGAAGCTTTCCAGGAGCGTCTTGGTCGCCATGCCGTCATTGGGGCGCCGGTTCAGGCCGAGCGAGCGCTTGAGCCCGTCGAGCACGGCCGCGCCCAGGCTCAGCCCCTTGATGCGCTGAGCCGCCCAGTCGGCGGACATCTCGTCGCAGGGCATCCCCCAAACCTTCTCGGTATAGGTCTTGAAGAAGATCGAGAAGAGCCTGGCGCCGAACTGGTTGATCGTCCAGTCCTCGAAGCTGCGGACGTCCTTGCGGGGCCAGAGCCTGGCCTTGCCGAACGACGCCATGCACGTCGCCGAGCGCCAGAGCCCGAGGTTGCGTAGCGCCTCGAACGCGCGCAGCGGATAGCTGTAGAACTTGCCCTCGTAATAGATCCGGCTCATCCGCGGGCGCTGGATGAAGTCGTCGGGCAGGATCTCGTTCCAGAGGTCGACGACTTCCTTCGATTTGGAAAAGAAGCGGTGGCCGCCGATGTCGAAGCGGAAGCCGGCATGCTCGACGGTGCGGCTGATGCCGCCGACGTAGACCGGATCCTTCTCGATGACGACGACGCTGCGGCCAGCCTTGCCGAGCAGATAGGCCGCGGTCAGACCCGCCGGTCCAGCGCCGATGATCGCCACATCGACTGCCCGTCCGCCACCTGCCATCGGTGATTTCCCCGTTAACATCAGTAACGGAGCGATTACCGGTCAAGCCGCTAAGGCCGGGTTAACGACACTTTGGCGGGCGTTCTGCCGTCAGCGGCCCTCCCGCCGGCCGAGCAGGCGCAGGCGAAGCGCGTTGAGCTTGATGAAGCCGCCGGCGTCGCGCTGGTCGTAAGCGCCGGCATCGTCCTCGAAGGTCACCACCTTCTCCGAATAGAGGCTGTGCGGCGACTTGCGGCCGACGACGTGGACGCTGCCCTTGTAGAGCTTCAGCCGCACCGTGCCGGTCACCTTGGCCTGGCTGTGGTCGATCGCGGCCTGCAGCATCTCGCGCTCGGGCGAGAACCAGAAGCCGTTATAGAGGAGCTCGGCATATTTGGGCATGAGCTCGTCCTTGAGGTGGGCGGCGCCCCGATCCAGCGTGATCTGCTCGATGCCGCGATGGGCGAGATGGAGGATGGTGCCGCCCGGCGTCTCGTACATGCCGCGCGATTTCATGCCGACATAGCGGTTCTCGACGAGGTCGAGCCGGCCGATGCCATGAGCACGGCCGAATTCGTTGAGCTTTGCCAGCAAGCTTGCCGGCGACAGCGCCACGCCGTCGACCGCGACCGCGTCGCCGCGTTCGAAGTCGACGGTGATGAACTGCGGCGCGTCCGGCGCGTCCTCGGGGTTGAGGGTGCGCGAATAGACATAGTCGGGCACTTCCTCCCACGGATCCTCGAGCACCTTGCCCTCGGACGAGGTGTGGAGGAGGTTGGCGTCGGTCGAGAAGGGGCTCTCGCCGCGCTTGTCCTTGGGCACCGGGATCTGATGCTTCTCGGCGAAGTCGATCAGCGCGGAGCGGCTGGTCAGGTCCCATTCGCGCCACGGCGCGATCACCCGGATGTCAGGCGCGAGCGCGTAATAGCCGAGCTCGAACCGGACCTGGTCGTTGCCCTTGCCGGTCGCGCCGTGGCTGACCGCGTCGGCGCCGACCTGGCGCGCGATCTCGATCTGCCGCTTGGCGATCAGCGGCCGGGCGATCGAGGTGCCGAGCAGGTACAGACCCTCGTAGAGCGCGTTCGCCCGCATCATCGGGAACACGTAGTCGCGCACGAACTCCTCGCGCAGATCGTCGATGAAGATGTGCTCCGGACGGACGCCCATCAGCTCGGCCTTCGCGCGCGCCGGCTCCAGCTCCTCGCCCTGGCCGAGATCGGCGGTGAAGGTGACGACCTCGCACTGGTAGGTCTGCTGCAGCCACTTCAGGATCACGCTCGTGTCCAGGCCGCCGGAATAGGCCAGCACGACCTTGTTCACGTCCGCGCGCTTCACGGCATCCGCCATTCGTCGATCCTTCGAAGGTTCGGGAGTCGGCCGCGGGCTCTGCCATCGGCGGCCAAAGCGTTCAAGCGCGATACAGGCTTGGCCGCCTAGCAGCGCCGCTTCGGTTCCGGGCGATGGAGTGGACGATGCGGACATGGCAGATGGCGGCGCTGCTCGGCGGCGCGATGGCGGTGCAGGCGGCGGCGCAGCAGCCGGCGCCGAACGGCCCGCCGCCGATGCGCGCGCCCCAGACCCGCGC
>CAXTTP010000051.1:9419-12979 GCA_964247195.1 uncultured Sphingomonadaceae bacterium | reverse complement strand
CGCCGTGACGATGATGTCCTGCAGGCCGCCGCTGGGCTGCTCTCCTGCCGCCGGCTGGGCGGTTGGGCCGTTCGCAACGCCGGCCGCAGGCGGATCGAGCGTCGTGCCGGAGGCGGGGCTTCCGCTCTGAGCCAATACCGGGCTCGCGACCACAGCCAGCGAGAAAACCGTCGAAGTAAGCAAAGTCCGTCGAAGCGTCGTCATTTCCATAGCATCCTCCCGGATAGAATTGGGACCCTTCGGGTCCCTTGTTGGCCGACATGAGGTCCCTATCCTCACGGATTCGGGCTTTGTTCATCTCGGCTTTATCGTCTTGGGATTTGTATAGTCGGCGGACTCCGCCGCTGCCTATCCCCAAAGGAGACGCGTCGTGCTTTCCTCGTCACTGTTGCAAACTTGCGTCTCCGCCCGCGGGCGGGCCGAGCTTCAAGCCGCGGCTTCACCGAACGCGTAGCCCGCGCCTCGCTCCAGCGACGCCGCATAGGCGGGCCTCGCGCGGCACCGCGCAAGCCATGCGATCGTGCGGTGATACCCATCGATCGGGATCATCGATCGCGCCAGTTCCGGCACGAAGCTGAGCTGGATGTCGGCGGCGGTGAACTGCTCGCCCAGGATCCATCCGCCCTCGCCCAGCGATTGTTCGATATAGCCGAGCACGATGTCGAACTCGCGCTCGGCCGCGCGATCGAGCGCGTCACCGCCCCCTGCGAAACGCGCATAGGCCCTGAGCAGTATCGGCGTCATGCCGATGGAAACCGCGAAGTACATCCACTCGAGATAGCGCATCCATTCGCGGGACGCGGGATCGGGCATGAGCCGCCCATTGCCGTAGCGCGTCAGGATATATTCGGCGATCGCGCCCGACTCGACCATCGACTGGCCTTCGTCCTCAAGGATCGGGGCCTTGCCGATGGGGTGCGCGGCCCTCAGCGCCGCTGGCCCCATCAGCGTCTCGGCATGGCGCAGATGCGGCACAACCTCGTAGTCGAGCGCGAGCTCCTCGAGCAGCCAGACCGTCTTTTGCGAACGCGAATCGTTAAGATGATGGACCTTGAGCAACGCGCCCTCCTCTCCTGCAGATTATCCAGCCGGCACGCGGCAATCAGGGCAAGCGTGGGCCGCTACGGGGTGACCGCCCTCAGCGCGGCAGGGCGAAGGCGACGATCGAGTCGCCGGCCTTCGACAGCAGCGCCATGTTCCCCCCCGCCGCGATCACCACGAACTGGCGCTTGCTCCTGGCGGACCAGTAGCTGACCGGCGTCGCCTGCCCGCCTGCCGGCAATCGCGCATTCCAGACTTCGCGGCCGGTGCGGATGTCATAGGCGCGGATATTATGTTCCTGCGTCGCACCGATGAAGACGAGGCCGCCGCGGGTCGCCATCGATCCGCCATTGTTGGGCACCCCGATCGGCAAGGGCACGCGCGAGCGGAAGGCCAGCGGCCCGGCATCCTGCCCGGTCCCGAGCGGCCTGGCCCAGATCAGCTTGCGGCTCACCAGATCCACCGCGGCGATCATGCCGTAAGGTGGGGCGGTGCACGGCATCACCAGCGGCGACAGGAACGGCTGGATCCACGCCGCATAGGGCGTCCCGGCCTGCGCGGTCGGCCCGCCGACGTCGCCGCCGCTGCCGCGCGCGATCGGCTTCACGCCGCGCGCGTCGGCTTCGCCGCGTGTCAGCAGCAGATCGTAATTGGGCACGCGGTTGGCGTTGACCACCATGATCGCGCGGTCGCGATCGACCGAGACGCCGCCCCAGTCGACGCCACCGAGGTAGCCCGGCGACACGACACTGGGGGTCAGGCCAGGCGGGGTCAGCGGACCATCGTAGCGCGCCTCCTTGAACCTGATGCGGCACCAGAGCTGATCGAACGGCGAGACGCCCCACATGTCCGCCTCGCGCAGCTTCGGTCCCGAAAAGGACGGCAACCCGGCGGAGAAGGGTTGCGTCGGCGAGAGGCGTTCGCCGGGCGCATGACCTGCCTGCGGCGCGCGCCGTTCCTCGACCGTGGCCAGCGGCTTGCCGCTGATCCGGTCGAGCAGGAAGATCTCGCCGCGCTTGGTCGGCTGCAGCAGCGCGCGCCGGATACCGCCGGGCGCGGGCAGATCGACGAGCGTCGGCTGGGAGGCGACATCATAGTCCCACAGGTCGTGATGGGTCGTCTGGAAACTCCAGCGCACGCCACCCGTCTCGGCGTCGATCGCCACCACCGAACTCGCATAGCGGTCGTCGAACGGGCGGCGCTGCGCTCCGAAATAGTCGGGAGTGGCGTTGCCGGTGGGAGCATATACGAGACCGAGCGTCTCGTCGGCACTCATCGGCGCCCAGCTGTTCGGAGTGGCGCGGGTATAATGACTGCCCGGCGCCGGCTCGCGATGATCGTCGGGACGGCCCATGTCGAACGCCCAGGCGAACTTGCCCGTGACCGCGTCGAAGGCACGAATCACGCCCGAGGGCTCGCCCCAGAACTGGCCATCGGATACCCAGCCGCCGAGCACCACCTTGCCGCGCACCACCGTCGGCGCGGAGGTGACGAAGTAATAGCCCTTGATGACGTCGCCCATGCCGGTGAGCAGCGAGGTCTGGCCATTGGTGCCGAAGCCGGGGCAAGGCCGCCCGCTCGCGGCATCGAGCGCGATCAGGCGGGCGTCGACGGTGTTGGTGATGATCCGCTCGGCGCACAAGCCGGTCGCCGCCGGAACGCGGTAATAAGCGACGCCGCGGCACACGCTCGCCATCACGCCGGTGATGTTCGAGCCGGCATTGTGGCGCCATTTCTGCCGGCCCGTCTCGGCATCGAGCGCGATCACGTCGTTGAAGCCGGTGCAGAGATAGAGCGTGTCGCCCACCTTGAGCGGCGAAACCTCGAGCGCGCTCTTGGCGCCATGCGGGCCGAAGCCGACATGCGCTTCCCAGACCTTTTCGAGCTTGCCGACGTTGGCCGGGGTGAGCTGGTCGAGCGGGCTGAAGCGCGATCCGCCCTGGTCGTTGCCGTAATGCAGCCAGTCCCCGGCGGCGGGCGTCGAGATGCGCGCGAGCGGGGCCGGGCCGATGCCGGTCTGGTACATCGGATCGGCCGGCGCGCCGGGGCCGAGCGCGTGGACCCCCGCGCCGACGACGAGACCCGCCACAAGCACGCCGCCGCAGCGCAGCGCCGTCCGCGCGGACGTGCGGGTCGACAGGAAGCCCACGCCGAGCACGAACGGCACGAGCAGACGGGGCAGCAGCAGCCAGCCCGAAAAGCCGACTTCCCAGACCGCCCAGGCGAGCGTCGCAGCCAGGAACAGTGCATAAAGCCGGCCCGCGCGGGCATCGCCGCGCCACGCCAACACCGCACTCGCGACCATCGCCAGTCCCGCAGGCAGATAATATAGCGAGCCGCCGAGCCAGGCGAGCTGCGCCCCGCCCCATGCCAGCGCCAGCCCCGCGAGCAACAGGATCAAGGCGAAACCGCGGCGCAGGATCGTCCGCACGGGTCGACCCGCTTCAGCCATTCGCGGTATCCAGCGTCGCGATCCAGTCGGCGACATAAGGCGTATGCCCGACGATGCCGCCATCCAC
>CAXTTP010000051.1:0-9409 GCA_964247195.1 uncultured Sphingomonadaceae bacterium | reverse complement strand
GTTATGAAGCTCGCCGCATCGGACGCGAGGAACAGCAGCGCGCCGGCGATGTCCTCCGGCACGCTGGCGCGCGGCAGCAGGACGTGGCGCTGGATCATGTCGATCTGGCCCTCGCTCATCATCGCGCGTGCGACCGGCGAGAGGACGAGGCCGGGCGTGATCGCGTTGCAGCGGACATTGTGCCGTCCAAACTGCACGGCGACATTGCGCGTCAGCGCATTCACCGCCGCCTTCGATGCCGAATAGGCGGGATTGTTGATGTCGCCGACCAGCGAGACGCCGGTGCTGGTGTTGATGATCGCGCCACCGCCGGCGGCGATCATATGCGGCACCGCATGCTTGATCATCAGCATCGTGCCGCGGGTGTTGATGCGGAACGACCGGTCCCACACGTCGGCGTCCATCTCGCTGATCAGGCTGTCCGCGGCCATGTGCGCGACGCGCGTGTCGGCGGCATTGTTGTGCAGGATGTCGATCCGCCCGAACGCGGCGATCGCGGCGGCGATGCAGTCGCGGATGCTGGCCTCGTCGGCAAGGTCGAGCGGCTGGGCGATCCCCTTGCCGCCGGCGGCGGCGATGTCTGCCGCGACCCGCTCCGCGCCGGCGACATTGATGTCGGCGACGACCACCGACGCGTCCGCTTCGGCCAACGCCCGGGCGCAGGCCTCGCCGATGTTCGCGCCCGATCCGGTGACGATCGCCACCTTGCCGCCGAGCTGTCCGGCGCCACCGAGCGTCGTCGCCATGGTTGCTCCTCCGTTCGCCGCCCGGGCGGACGATCGCCAGCCTCCGTCGCCCACGACAGGATCGCTCGCGCCTTGCGCCCGATAGGGTCGCTCGTCCGCTCGGCCTGATCCTACCCGATCGACCATAGGAGGGACCGGCCATGCGGCGACTGGAAGGCAAAGTGGCGTTCATCACCGGAGGCGCGGGCGGCATCGGCGCGGCGACGGCCGAACGGTTCGTCGCCGAGGGCGCGCAGGTGACGATCGCCGACGTCAACGGCGATGCGGCGCGCGCCGTCGCCGAACGGCTGGGGCAAGCGGCACATGGGCTCACGATCGATATCGGCGACGAGGCGTCGATCAAGGCGGCGATCGCCGATGCGCAGGCGCATTTCGGCTGGCTCGACATTTTGTTCAACAATGCCGCGCTGACCGACGCCCAGACGCTGGCCGACGACGGCGACGTCACGACCATCCCGCTCGCAACCTGGAACCATACGCTCCAGGTCAACATGACCGGGCTGATGCTCTGCTGCCGCTACGCGATCCCGATCATGGCTGCGGCCGGCGGCGGGACGATCGTCAACATGGCTTCGGGTTCGGGCCTGCTGGCCGATATCTCGCGGGTCGCTTATGGCACGTCTAAGGCGGGGGTGATCTCGCTCACCCGCTACATCGCGACCCAGCACGGCAAGGATCGCATCCGTTGCAACGCGATCGCGCCGGGGCCGATCGTGACGCCGCATTCGCGATCGGTTGCGGGCCCGCTGTTCGACCTGATCGCGCGCCATGTACCGATGGGCGCACTCGGGACGCCCGAAGACGCCGCCGCGCTCGTCGCCTTCCTCGCCGCGGACGAATCGCGCTACATCAACGGCCAGATAATCGCCATCGACGGCGGGATGACGGCGCACCACGCGCACGTCCGCGACATGGCGGACTATATGGCTGGGGTGCCGGTCGGGGCGGAATGAGGGAGCACCGTCTTAGGGCCGGCTTGATGCTTTAGCCGAGCGGTCGGTTTATTTCGGCCGCGTGACGTCGGTGTAGCTCATGCTCGTCATCAGATTGCGGCCCGTGCCTGCGGCGATGCTCGACACCGGCACGCGCAGGATGATGCCGTTGGACGAGAAAAGTTCGGCCACCGCGGTGCCGTCGGTCGCGGTCTCGATGTCATCGATCCGTCCGAGCCGGCGTCCGTCGGACGACATCAGAAGCGCGCCGACCTTGACCGGAGCCGCTGTAGTCGATGCCGTCGATGCCGTGCTCTCGGCGCTCGCAGGAGCAGCGACAGAGACCGTGAGAGCCGCGGCCAGCGCGGACGCAATCGCTACTCGAAACGCCATATCGTGCATTATCAGTCTCCCTATGCGTAACTGTGCACTGCACAATTTGAAGGTGCCGGGCAACTGCAAAAAGCGTCGAGGCTGCACCGCCGGCTGCACGCAGAGCGCCTCCGCCCAGATGGCGGCACGGACGGTCCGATTGTGGCGGCGAGCCCTCCGTCCGGTTCAGACGAGCTCGGAAAGCGGCTGGAGCTTGAGCTTCCACATCTCGTTGTCGACGACGCCGTCGAGCAGCCCGATCTGGCGCCAGCACCAGCGGTGGAACAGGCGAAGCAAAGTCTCGTCCATCTCCGTGCCGGCGTCCAAGACGAACTGCTCGAGCCGTCGATCGGCATCCTGCCAACCGTCGACGGGCTGGCCGATCAGCTCCGCCACGTCTCGCACATATGCGTCCTCCAGGCCGGCGCCGTGGCTCTCGAGCTTGCGCGCGAAACGGGTAAGGCGGAGCGAGAGGCTGCGGTCGTAGGCGTCGGGGGCACTGGAGCCCGCATCCTCCGCGCCGCTTCCGAACGTCTCAGCCATGACGTCGAAGACCGGCGACCAGCGAGAGGCTTGGGATCGAACGGGAAGCGCGGGCTCCTCGATCGCGATCCCCTTCACCTCCGCGATCGATGTCAGCGCGAACAGGAGGGACACCACGTACCAGTTCACATATTCGGGGTAATCGACCCCGGCCTTGGGATGCGCGAGCGCGGGCGAGATCGCGAGCGCGGTATTCGCGATGAAGGCAACCGTATGGAAGCCGAGCACGTCACGGTCGATCGCACGGCCGGTCAGCGCGACATAGCGCTGGAAAAGCGGCGCGATGTCTCCCATCGGCTCGTGCAGCGCGCGCAGCCGCAGCCCGCCGAGGTCCATCATCGGATCGCCGAGGCACGCCCACTCGAAGTCGAGCATGGCGGTGATGTGGCCGTTCTCGAACACGAACTGGCCCGGATCGCCATGCGCGAAGCAGAGCTCCTCGCGATCCTGCGGGAGGTGGCGATGAACCCACCGCCTGACGAACTCCAGGCGCGGATCGGGCGCCCCCTTGTAGCGCAGGTAGAGCTTCTCGCCCTCGAGGAAGAAGGGGATCGCACGCTCCTCGGCGGAGACAGGCTTCCTGAGGCCCGCCGCCAGGAACGGAGTCACGTCCAGTGCGTGCATACTGGCCATGTGCCGGGCCAGTTCGTCCAGCACCGTCCGGCGCTCGTCCTCGCTCGCCGCCGTGGCGAGGTTCGGACGCCCGGCGACGCGCTCGAGCACGATCGCGCGTGGATCGGGGCAGAAGCCGTAGACCTTCGGAACCGGAACCGGCCCGTTGGCCAGCAGCGTCAGGACGTCGCGTTCATATTCCAGCGGCCAGGGCGGGAACTCCTCGTTCCGATCGCCCCGCACGTAGAGCTCGAGCAGGGTCCCGTCCCGGCGCAGGTCCACGAACCAGCCGGGCCGCCACCGCATCTGCCGCTCGCACCGCTCGACCGTGCCGCCGATCTCGCGCTCGATCCAGGACGTGATCTTGGCCGCTTCCAAGCCTTGCGACATCTGTGCTCCTTATGTCGGCGTCGCAATGGGATCGTCGGGATCGCTTCCCGAATCCAGCGCACGACGAGGTAACCATGGCCGCGCTCAGCGGGTCCGGTCCAGTTCCGCGGCCATGTCGGCCGAATGCGGCATGTGGATGAAGATGCCACCATCGACGCAGAGCATCTGCCCGTTGACGAAGCGCGCATCGTCGGAGGCGAGGAAGGCGACGACGCCGGCGATGTCCTCGGGCGAACCGGGATTGGGCGTGAGCGTCTGCCGGTCCACGATGGCCCGCTGCTCCAGCGAGAGGCTGGCCTCGGCCATCGCCGTCATGATCAGGCCGGGAAGCACCGCATTGCAGCGGATGCCCTGCTTGCCATATTGGGTGGCGACGTAGCGCGTGAGGCTGTTCACCGCTGCTTTCGAGGCGGCGTAGGACGGATTGTAGATGTCGCCGGCAATCGATGCGCCGGAACTGGTGTTGACGATCACGCCGCCGCCACCCGCGATCATGTGCGGGATCGCGGCCTTGCTCATCAGCATCGTGCCGCGCGCGTTGACGGTGAACGCCCGATCCCAGACCGCAGGATCGAGATCGGCGACCTTCTGGTCCAGCGCGAGCTGTTCCATGCGGGTGTCGGCGGCATTGTTGAAGAGGATGTCGATCTTGCGGTAGCGGCCGAGAACGGCATCGAACAGCGCTGTAACATCCACTTCTACGGCAAGATCGAGCCGGTACGCCGACGCAACGCCGCCGTCGGCTTCGATCGCGGCGGCGGCGGCCTCGGCGGCGGCAAGATCGACATCGGCCAAGGCGACGTGCGCGCCTTCCGCAGCGAAGCGCCGCGCGCATGCGGCGCCGATGCCGCGGCTCGCTCCGCTCAGGATCGCGACGCGGCCTTCAAGTCTACGCATGCCCTGCTCCCGAAACGTGGTCTTCGCGCTCGCCGGTGTCGAACAGCACGATACCCACCATGCCGAGGCCGCCTGCCTTGACGTCGGAAAAGGGCAGCTCGTCCTCGCGCAACAGGTCGGTGATATCCGGCTTGCCGACCTGTGCGAAGAAGGCGTCGACATCGTCGAGATAGACGCTGTCGGCGGCGTCCGTCGGCCGGAACCGGGCCCCGGCTTCACCGCAAAGCCGTTCCGAAAGGGCGCGATCGGCGTGGAGCTGCTCGTAAGCGGCCATCGGGTAGCAGTAGCGCTCGACCAGTGGCGCGTGCTGGAGAAGCCACCAGTCGCGGAACTCGGCGATCGTCACGCTGTCGAGGCGCGTGCCGGTCATCAGTACGAAATTCGGCGCAGGATCGCCGAGCAGCACGGCGGTCGGCCCCGCGATCAAAGTGCGGATATGCGCGCCGCCCTCTGTTGCTGCGCGCAATGCGTCGAGCTGCCAGTCGACCGTATCGATCGCACGGCCGACCGGCCAGCTGATCTCGGCCACGGCGTCGACGAGCTCGTAACCGCGGAACTCCACCATCGACCGCGTCAGTTCCGTTTCCGGCCCCGCGACCGAGAAGCGCACGCGCGCGTCTGGATAGCGGGCCGCGATCACCGGACCAAGCTGCCGGAGCCGCTCCCGCGCCTCCGCCTCGTCCGGCGATTGCAGTAGCACCAGCAGCCGCGGCCGCCATGCGGGCTTCTCGAAAGGGCGCGGGCCGCTTGCAGGGTGTTGGCTCATTCGGCACTCCGACGCGGCAAGCGAGCCGCCGTCCTAGAGCGGCGCAGGGACCATAGGCAGGGGTCAGATCGCCAGCAAAACGGTTTGACCGCGGGACAAACGCTCCCGCTTGTCCGCGCCACGGCAAACGCCCAGCGTCGCTGAACCCCCGCCGGACATCGGCCTCAGGCGCATGGCCGCGGCTTGCGCGAAAAAAGGAGCGTAGCGTGACCGCCGTGAACGAGGCCACCGTCCGCGAATTCATGCGCTTGTTCCATGACGGCAGCGTGCCCGACTTCGAGACCCTGATGAGCTTCGTTGCGGAAGACGGCGAGTACCATACCCTGGTGCCCGACGGTTCGGTGTTCCGCGGGCGCGAGGCGATCAGGAAGGTGCTCGAGACCCAGTTCGAGACCTACAATGACTGCGAGTGCGAAATCCACGCCATCGGATCGGGCGGGCCGTTCGTGTTCACCGAACGCACCGATCACGTGACGCTGTTGCGCGACGGCCGCAAGGTCGGCTCGCGCGTCTGCGCCGTCTTCGAGCTCGATCCGGCCGGCAAGATCGCCAGCTGGCGCGAATATTGGGACACCGGCAACATCATCAAGCAGATGGGCGTGACGCGCGAGGAGCTCGACAAGGACATCGCCTGAACCGCACCGCACGAAAGAGGACACATCCATGGCGGCTCGTGAGGAACGATCGTTCTGCCGGCTGTGCGGAGGCCTGTGCGGCCTGCGCATCGGCATCGACGATAACGAGCGCATCGTTCGGATCGTGCCCGACAAGGAACATCCGATCAGCCGCGGCTATGCCTGCAGCAAGGGGCTGAATGCCGGCGAACTGCACCAAGGCCCGACCCGTCTCCTCCAGCCGCTGAAACGGCAGGCGGATGGATCGTTCGCGCCGATCGGTCTGGAACAGGCGCTCGACGAGATCGCGGAGAAGCTCGCCGCCGTGCTGGATCGCGACGGGCCGGACGCGCTCGCCGCGTATCGCGGTACGCCGAACTGGTTTCATGCGGTGGCGACATATTTCCTGCCCGACTGGCTGAAGTCGCTCGGTGCCTGGAAATATTTCTCCACCTATACGATCGATCAGTCCGCCAAGTGGGTTAGCGCCGAGCGACTGGGCACCTGGGGCGCGGGTCAACTCAGCATGCGCAACTCGGACGTCTGGCTGCTCGCCGGGAGCAACCCGCTCGTCTCGGTCGGCAACGCCGCTCTGCTCAACAATCCGCCGAAGTCGTTGCAGGCGATGAAGAGCGGCGGCCTGAAGCTGATCGTGGTCGATCCGCGCCGCACCGAGACCGCGCTCCAGGCGGACATCCATCTGCAGATCCGGCCAGGCGAGGACCCTACCCTCGCCGCCGGCTTGCTCCACATCGTCTTCGAGCGCGGCTGGGACGACCCTGCCTTCTGGCGCGAACATGCCGACGGAGCGGAGGACTTGCGGCGCGCAGTCGCGCCGTTCACGCCGGAATACGTCGCCGATCGGGTGGGGATCGACGCGGCGCTGCTGCAGCAGGCGGCTTCGCTGTTCGCCGGCCAAGGCAGGCGAGGCGCCGCAAGTACCGGCACCGGCCCTAACATGTCGCCCAGCTCCAACCTCTCGGAGCATCTCTACGAATGCCTGAACGTGGTGTGCGGCCGCTATCCGCGTGCCGGGGATCCGGTCAGCAATCCCGGCGTGCTGTCGCCCCGCCGGCCGTATGTCGCCGAAGCGCGGTCGCCGGCACGCAGCTGGGAGCAAGGCCCGCGCAGTCGCGTGCGCGAGATGGGCATGATGTTCGGCGAGATGATGAGCGGCGTGCTCCCGGAGGAGATCCTCACGCCGGGCGAGGGGCAGATCAAGGCGCTGTTCGTCGCCGGCGGCAACCCGGCCGGGTCGATGCCGGAGACGCGCAAGGCGGTCGAGGCGCTTGGCTCACTGGAGCTCCTCGTCACGATCGATCCATTCATGACATCCACGGCCAAGCTCTCGCACTATGTCTTGCCGCCGCTGCTAATGTACGAAATCCCCGCCGTGCCCTGCCTCGACATGGAACGTTTCTATTACAGCGAACCCTATGCGCAATACACGCCCGCGATAATCGCGCCGCCCGTGGGCTCCGACCTTGCGGACGACAGTTACATCTTCTGGTCGCTTGCGCGGCGGCTCGGGCGCCAGATGATCTTCCGCGGCGTGGCATTGGACACGGAACGCGCGCCGGAAATCGAGGAACTGCTCGCCATCCTGTTGCGCGATGCGCAGGTACCGTTCGAGACGATCAAGGCCCAGCCGCTCGGCAAGCCGTTCGACCTGCCTGCGCAGCATGTCGAGCCGGGGACGGGAAATGGCGGCAGGTTCGCGCTGTTTCCCGCCGACGTGCGGGCGGAACTTGCGGCCGTGCTGGCGGACACTCCTTCGGCCCGCACCGCGGCGGGCTTCACCCATCTGCTCACCTGCAGACGGATGCGCGAGGTGTCGAACACGATGCGAGACATGCCGTCGGTGCGGCGGCGGCGCAAATTCAACCCGGCCTACATGGCCTCGGCGGACCTCGCCGCGCTTGGCCTCTCCGAAGGCGACCGGATCGAGATCGAGTCCGCGCACGGCAGCATCCCCGGCATCGTCGCCGTCGACGATGGCTTGCGCAGCGGCGTCGTATCGATGAGTCACGGCTGGGGCGGCCTGCCGGACGAGAAGCTGCCCTATGAGGGCGACGGTGCGAACACGAGCATGTTGCTGAAGCTCGACCAGGATTTCGAGACGATCAACGCCATGCCCCGAATGTCGTCGATCCCGGTCCGCTTGCGGCGGGTCCCGCAGCCGGCCTAGCCGCTGCAAGCAGCGTGCGCCTTGGCAGGCGCGCGCCGCCGGGGTAGGTTGGTCCGCAGAACATAAGCGGCTAGAGACCCGGCGAAAGAGAGGATCAGAGCATGTCCGTGCAACTGCTGCGCGCGCCATCGACCCGCAAGAACGACGTTGGCGGCACGATCCAGCGTATCTTGGATGCGGCCTCGGCCGAGTTCGGCATGTGCGGAGTCGAAGGAGCGCGGATCGACGATGTGGCGAAGCGCGCCGGCGTCACCAAGCAGCTGATCTACTATTATTACGGTTCCAAGGACCAGCTGTACGAGGCGGTGCTCGATCGGGCATCCGAGAACGCGGTCGACCCGCTGATCCTGGACAATTACGAGCTGATGGCGCCGCGTGACGCGATTTACCTGTTGCTGAGCCGCATCTTCGATCAATACCGGCAGCGGCCGATGCTGACGGCGATGACGCTCGACCAGAACCTGCACAACTGCGCGCATATCAGCGCGCGCAGCAAGCTGCGGCGTGGCACGCCCGAGGTAGTCGCGAAGTTTGCGGAGCTGGTCGAGCGCGGCATCGCGCTGGGCGACTTCCGGCCGGAGATCGATCCGCATCGTTTCTTCGCGACCGCCATCGTCGCCATCACCGGATGCTTCTTCACCGGCCGCACGATGTCGACCTATCTGGAGCTCGATTTCACGAGCGATGCGGGCATCGAGCTGTGGCGGAAGGACTCCCTCGATTTCATCATGACGGCGCTTACCGTGCCCTGACCCGACCACGCGGCCGTGCGGCACATCCGGAGATGGCCGCACGGTTCGCGCGTCAGAAGCCGAGAAGCTTCCAGGTGCCGAGATCTTCCGCGGCGGTGAAGAAGCGCTCGTTCATGGGCAGGCCGACCTGGCCCCATATGTCCATGTTGGCGATCCACGCCTGCATTCCGTACATCACCCAGCGGCGATACTGTTCGTAGATATCGTCCAGCTCCAGCACGCCCTCGGCACCGGTTGCGACCAGCGCCTGGCGGTAATGCGCGATCAGGTCGCGATCCGAGGAGCGCCGCTCGTCGATGGTGAGCGAGCCGATGGTCAGATAGGTGAGGTCGCGCCACGGCCGGCCCTTCCGGACGAGCTGCCAATCGAGCCACATCCGCTCGCCGCCCGGCAGAATGTAGCTGTTCCCCTGGTGGCAGTCGCCGAGGATCACGCAGCGGGGCGTGGTCTGCGCCAGTTCCATGGCGATGATCTTGTCGAACCCGCGCTGGAGCATGCCGGGATCGTCGACAAGCGCCTTGGGAACGATCTTCCGGACGTCAGGATCGGCCAGGTTATGTTCGATCCAACGCCACATGAAGCGGATCTGGTCGTAGT